>JAHDCH010000002.1:0-14471 GCA_020629995.1 Pseudaestuariivita sp.
ATTCGGTCTATTCGGTGATCTCGCCCGAGGGCTGCGCGTCGATCCTGTGGAAGGACGCGGAAAAGATGCGCGAGGCGGCGGAAGCGCTGCGCCTCACAGCGCAGGATCTCAAGCAGCTGGGCGTGTGCGACCGGATCATCGAAGAGCCGCTGGGCGGCGCGCACCGCGACCGGGAGGCGACGATTGCCGCCGTGGGCCGGGCAATTTCCGAGATGCTGACCGAGATGGACGGCAAGGACGCGGCGACGCTGCGAGCCGAGCGACGTCAGAAGTTCCTCGATCTTGGGTCAAAGGGGCTGGCCGCGTAAGGGACATTCGGAGTCCCAAGTGCGGGACAAAGGCCGCAGGCCGCCGCACCATCGACGGGCCGCCCCCCGGCACGTCGATTTGGCTAGACTGGGCGCGCCATTCATTCTGCGCGCGGACTTGGCGGGCATAAAGCGCATCTGAACACCTGTGGATCGACGCACCGCGGCCCGACGATGGCGCTCGGGGCCCCTTACGACGTCAACATCCGCAGACCCGTGGTCACATCCGAGCGCACGGCGAGGCGCAGGCCAGGCTCGTCCCCAGCCTTGAGCGCGGCGAGGATCAGGCGGTGGTACTTGGGTGGCTCGTTGCGGCGCATCCGGCCATAGAGCGCGCGCATGGTCGGGCCGAGCTGGAGCCAGACCGTTTCCGCGAGGGCCAGCATCGCTGGCGCCTGCGCGCGCAGATAAAGCGTGCGGTGAAAGTTGAGATTGGCGCGGATATACCCGGCGGCGTCCTGCTTGGCGACCATCTCGGCCACGGTCGAGTTCAGGATCGACAGCCGGTCGATCAGCGCCATATGGGCGCGCGGCAGGGCGCGGGTGGCCAGTTCAACCTCGAGCAGGGCGCGGATCGCGGCCAGCTCTTCGATCCGGTCGGTGGACAGCACGGGCGTCGACACGCGGCCCGAGGTCGACATCTGCAACGCGCCTTCGGCCACCAGACGACGCACCGCCTCGCGCGCGGGGGTCATCGACACGGAAAACTCGCGCCCGATGCCGCGCAGGGTCAGCGCCTGCCCGGGTTCAAGATGGCCATGCATGATCTGGCCGCGCAAGCCGCGATAGACCAGGTCATGGGCCGGCGCGCTGGCGGCTGTGCTGGAAGCTGAAGGCGGGAGATCGGGCAGCATGCGCAAATTGTGATCACAAAGCGCGCGTGGGTCAAGCCGGTGCCGATGCCCGAACGCAAAGCAAGCCATCGCGGCGCGTCAGACGCGCGACGATGTACGGCGGCGAGGTCTGCCAAGCGTGGGATTGGGGCGCCATGCAGATGTCGGCGCCACCGTCCGCAAGCCGCGAATATGCGTAGGGCTCTGACGTGACAGGGTCGATGATGACCATCCCGTGAACATTCCGGGCCTCGGGGCCTCTGCGCTGCTGCGAAACCAAGGCGGACCCGCAGGGCTGCACATCATCCAGCGTCTCCGGCAGCGGCACCGATGCGCATTTCAACGCCCGCCCGATTTCGCGGATGTCGCCATAGCGCTGTTCGTCCAGCCTGACCTTGCGCGCCTCGGCCGGCCCGCCCGTCGCATAGAGCCCCAACCCGACCGCAAAGGCGCAAGTTGCCACCCCGCAGGCCATCAACGCGCGGGTCATTCTGCCTCTCCGCTGCGGGCGATCTGGCGGGCGTAGGCAAAGACCAGGGCCGAGACGCCCAGAACCACCGCGATCTTGCAGGCAAATTGCGCGGTAAAGTCGCCGTCCAGCAGGCCATAGACGGCAGCGACGGCGGACCCGATCATCGATGCCGCCGCGCCGAGCATGGCGATATAGGTCATCCAGCGCCGGAACACCGACCTGCGCAGCGCCGCGTCGCTGGCCGCGCGGCGGTGGTCGCGCGCAGCCAGCCAGAAGAACAGCGGCCCTATCACCACGACGGCGGCCATGGGCCAGGACACGCGGCGCGCAAATCGCGTCGAGCCGGCCTCGAACACCCAATCGACCAGCACGTTCAGCAGCAACACAAGATGGATCGCGCCAAAGAGCAGCAGCCCGAACAGCAGCGCATAAAAGAAAAAGTCGCGCGCCTGCGCGGTTGCCCCCGGTCTGGGCACCGGCGCGCCCAGCGCAACGCCGTGCCAGCGCCCCAGCGCAGGGGTGATTTCGGACATGGCCCAGCCGGCCTCTTGCAACGAGGCGCTCACCTCGGCGGGGCTGGCGCCCTGAGCGAGGGCGTGATGGACAAAGCGATCAATCTCGGAACGGTGTGCCATGGAACCTAACCTTGCGAAAACCGGATGCGATGCAGCGCCGGGCCGTTGTGGCGCAGCCAGGCGCGCTGGCGTTTGTGGGGGCCGAACAGCGCCTCGACATGCGCCCAGAAAGCGGGCGAATGGTTCATCTCGGCCAGGTGGGCGACCTCGTGCGCGGCAACGTAGTCCAGAACGTCGGGCGGGGCCATGACCAGACGCCACGAATACATCAGCCGCCCTTCGGAGCTGCACGAGCCCCAGCGCGAGCGCGTGTCGCGCAGCACCAGCGCGGTGTAGCGGCGCCCAAGACGGGCGGCGTGGCGGTCCGATGCCTCGGCCAGCGCGTCGCGGGCACGCGCCTTGAGGTAAGCCTCAGTGGCGCGGGCGACGTTGCGGCTGCGCTGCGGCAGCCACAGGATACCGTCCTGAGCCCGGGGCGCGGGCACGGGGCCACGGCGCAGCAGGTGAGGCACGCCGGCGATGGGCAGCTCGGTCTCTTCGGCGACCAGCACTTCGTCCGGGGCGCGTTCGATATGGCCGCGCACCCAGTCGGCGCGGCTGCGCGCGAATGTCAGCGCTTCGCGTTCGGTCACACCTTGCGGGACCGTCAGCGTCACGCGGCCATCGAGCGACGACACCCGCAGCGTCATCCGCCGCGCCCGCGCAGACCGGCGCAGCGTGAGAGCAACCGGGGGGTTGCCGGGAAGCATGTGTTCGCCCATATGCACCTGACCTGTTCGCGCCCCGACCCGGCCGGACGGGGCTTTGCCTTTGACACCTCGGACCCTTTATGGCAGGGGACGCGGATCGTCTTCAAGACAGCCAAGCTGGAGAGCAGCGGACATGCCCAAGGAAGAATGGGGAACCAAGCGCCTGTGCCCGACGACGGGCAAGCGTTTCTACGATTTGAACAAGACCCCGATCGTCAGCCCCTACACGGGCGAGGTGGTCGAAATTCAGAACGGCAAGAGCCGGATGATCGAAGCCGACGCCGAGGATGCGGCAACGCTGAAGGCCAAGGCATCGGAATCGGACGAAGATGTCGTTCTGGATGATGATGACGACGACGTGGATGTCGATCTGGGCGATGATGTTCTGGATGACGATGACGACGAGGACAACGTGTCGCTCGACGAAATCGCGGACGTCGCATCGGACGACGACGACAACTGATCAGGCCGCAGGGCCCGGGCACACAAAGCCCCGGGCCCCTGCCCCGCACAGCGCAATTTTTCGCTTGAACGTGCCCGGGGCTTTGCCTAGACACACGCGCAGCCGGACCACACCAGACCGGCGGCAAAAGGACGGGGCCTTAGCTCAGCTGGGAGAGCGCTACAATGGCATTGTAGAGGTCAGGGGTTCGATTCCCCTAGGCTCCACCACCTTTCCCGACATGACGTTACGCAGCGCGCGGCGCCCCAAAGCGGGACACCGCCTGTGCACCGTGCCGCGTCAGATCAGCAGATCGTCGGACAGAGCCTCGAGCGTCGTGTTCCAGATGGTCAGCTGCTGCGCGCCGCCAAAATCCAGAACCACATGCGCCCCGACCTGCGCCCCGTGCGCGGCGATCACATCCGCCCCGGTGGTGCCAGTCGCAAAGTCGAAACCGGTGAGATCGACCATGTCGGTGCCATCCTCGAAGTCGCGGATCGTGTCGCGGCCCCAGCGCGGAGCGTAGACAAAGGTATCGGCATCCGCGCCACCGATCAGGATGTCGTCATTGCCGCCGCCATCCAGCGTGTCGGCCCCGGCCCCGCCGCGCAACAGGTCGGCATCCCCGCGCCCAAGCAGCGAATCGTCGCCCGCATTGCCATTGAGAGTGTCGCGCCCGGTGCCGCCATCCAGAAGGTCATCGCCCAGACCGCCCTGCAACAGGTCATTGCCCGATTGGCCAAAGACCACATCGCGCCCCGCGCCGCCGACGGCAAAATCGTCACCGCCGCCCAGGAACGCACGGTTGCCCAGGAAATTGCCGATGAACCGGTCCGCGCCCGACCCTGTGGCTACAAATTCGATCCCGACAAGCGAATCGCTGCCCATGCCAACCGCCGTGCCCGCGCCCAGTGAGATTTCGATGCCTGCGCTTGCGCCGCGATAGCTGACCTCGTCACGCAGGCCCGCGCCGCCGACGACCGTATCGTCGCCCATCCCGGGCGCCAGAACGTCGGACCCGGAGCCGCCACCCAGAAGGTCATCGCCGGACCCGGTGGTGATCGTGTCGTCGCCCGACAGGCCCAGCACCATCAGCGCGCCCGTCTCGCCGCCAAGGTCAAAGGCGGTGTCTTCGGGCAGGCCAAAGGCGTTGGCGTTGTTCGAGGCCGGCGTGCCCACAATGTTGGGATTGGTGCCGCCGAGGGCGATCACCCGGTCAAAGCCGGTGGCGTCCGTTTCGGCCAGAGCCTCGGCCGCGGCCAGACCGACCAGCTCGTAGGTGCTGGAATAATGCTGCGGCAGGAAGGTTGTCTGCAGCGACGACGACAGCGCGTATTGGTCCAGCAAGGGCATCTCGACCTCGAGCCGCCCGCCTTCAAAGCTGATGTGCTCTTCGAGCGCGGTGATGAAGGTGCGCGTCAAAGGCGCCTGCTGAGGGTCATTTTCCAGATGCGCCGCGTTGTCATAGCGTTCGGGATTGCGGACGATGTCCTGCGCATTGTCGTATTGCGCGTACCAGTCCGGCGTCACGAAGGACACGCCATCGGCGGCCACCAGAGCCGGATCGTAATCGGTGCGCAGACCCAGGGTGCCCGGGTCGATCCCGGCAGAGGCAAGCGAGACCACCTGCAAAGACACCCCCGGCACCGCGTTGAAAGCCGCCGCATCATAGAGCGCAAACATGTCCGCCATGGAACCGCCCAGCGAATGCCCTGACACGACGACATCCGTGATTCCGTTCGCTGGATCAGACACATAGGCCAGGACAGCATCAATCAGCGGCTCGAGCTGAGCATAGTAGCGCACCTGGCCCTGCGCGGTGCCAGCCTCGCCGTCCGAGCCCAGATCGGCATCGGTGCCACGAAAGACAAGGTGCAGCGTCGCGCCGTCGTCGGTGCTGCGCACAGCGACAAGGGCCACGGCCCCCGCATCGGTGAACGGGACATAGGATCCATCCGATTGCAGCTGATAGTGATTGCGGTAGAGCCCGCCGTCATAGATCCAGTTGTGGTCCAGCCCGTCGCCATTGCCCGACCCGGGCAAGAGGTCATCGGTAAAGCCCTGCACATCGAACACCAGATCGCCGGCGCCCAGAACGTCAAACCCGAACGGGTCAAGGTACAGATCATACCGGTCATAGACGTTCAGGTCGCTGCGGATCCCCGCGCCCGAAGGATCGCCCGCCGCGGCCATGCCGCGAAACCCGGGCTGCATGTCGTCGTCGCCGCCATAGACGCTGCGGTTGAGCAGAACGACATCTGAAAGGATGCTGGCCAGCGAGGCCGGAAAGGTGGTTGGCATGGTTGGGTCTCCTCCCCTGATGAAGACGCGCCCGGCGCGGCCGGGGTCGTATCCGGCCCGGCACGCGGGGCCTCGGCACAGTCACGCAGCGCGCCGCAAAGGGGTTTCAGGGCACGCGCCAGTTTCTGCGCTCGGCGGCCAAGTGACGTAGCGTCGCGCATCCGCCTGGATTGGGCTATGGTTCACCATGTGAACCGGTGGTTCGCATTGCGCTTGTCAGGTGCAAAGCGGGCCGCGCAGGCTGACCCCTGAACCAGAGAATGCCCATGTCATCCATCGAACGTGCCCTGACGCTGCTGAGTTATTTCACCGAACCCACGCCGGTGCTGGGCCTGTCCGAGCTGCAGCGCCTCAGCGGGCGGGACAAGGCGACGGTGCACCGCCACCTGCGCGCCTTGAAGGACAGCGGTTTGGTCGAACAGGACGGAACCACACGCGCCTACAGGCTGGGCCCCGAGGTAGAGCGGCTGGCGCAGCTGCGCCGCCGGACCATGGGCGCCCTTGGCACGCTGGCCCCGATCGTCGACGCGCTGAGCCGCGATCTGGGCGAGCTGGTGCATGTGTCGGCCTACGAGGCGGGCCAGCTCCACGCGCTGTACCACGCCGATCACGGCGGGCAGGCGGTGCGGGTGGGGCTGATGACGTCCTGGGCGCCGCCGCTGGTGTCGTCATCGTCGGGCAAGGCCGTGCTGGCCTATGCGCCCGCAGCCGAACAGGACCTTGCCATCGAGGCCGCCGCCCTGCCCCCTGCCCGCGCCAGCGCCCTGCGCGACGAGCTGCGGCGCACCGCCGAGACCGGATTTGCCACGGCCTGCGACACGGTCGAGGTGGGCGTGTCGTCGGTGGGCATCGCCATTTTCGACGCGGCCCGCCACGCGGTTGCGGCCTGCAGCGTCGCCTATCCCACCGTCCGGATGAGCGACGCGCTGATCCGCCGCGCCCAGGCCGCATTGGGGCGCGCAGGCCCGGCCCTGTGCGCCTGGCAGGGCGGAACGGCACCCGATCACGTCAGCGCCGCATGGAGCGCCCAAGGGCTGAGGAGCAGCACATGAAGGACAGCAATTTCCTGCGGGAGAACAACGCCCGCCACATGTGGCACCCGATGGCCCATCCCGCCGACAGCCAGGCGAACCCGCCCGCCATCATCGTCGGAGGAGAGGGCGTGAGGATCACCGATGTGGACGGGCACAGCGTGATCGACGCGGTGGGCGGCCTGTGGAACGTGAACCTTGGCTATTCCTGCCAGCCGGTGAAAGACGCCATCGCGGCGCAGCTGAACGAATTGCCCTATTACTCGACCTTTCGGGGCACCTCGAACGACAAGGTGATCGAGCTGAGCTATGAGCTGCGCGAGTTCTTTGCGCCCGACGGGCTGACCCGAGCGTTTTTCACCAGCGGGGGATCGGACAGCGTGGAGGTCGCGCTGAAGCTGGCGCGCCAGTACCACCGCGCGCGCGGAGAAGCGGGGCGCACCAAGTATATCTCGTTGATGAAAGGCTATCACGGCACGCATTTCGGCGGCGCCTCGGTCAACGGCAATGCCAAGTTCCGGCAGGCCTACGATCCGCCGCTGGCCGGCTGTATCCACATCCCCGGCCCGTATCTTTATCGAAATCCGTTTGATGCCGAGACGCCGGAGGCGTTGGCGCAGAAATGCGCGCAGGCGCTGGAGCAGACGATCACGTTCGAAGGCGCGGGCAGCGTGGCGGCGTTCATCATGGAGCCGGTGCAGGGCGCGGGCGGGGTGATCCCGCCGCATGCCTCTTTCATGCCGATGGCGCGAGAGATCTGCGACCGGCACGGCGTGCTCTTGATCGCCGACGAGGTGATCACAGCCTTTGGCCGCACAGGGTCAGAAACAGGCAGCCGTCATTGGGGCGTGCAGCCCGATTTCGCCTGCACCGCCAAGGCGATCACCAACGGCTATTTCCCTTTTGGCGCGGTGATGATCCACGAACGGGTCGCGGACGTGTTCGAGGGCGGCGGCAAGGAGGCGAGCGTCGACACCGGCTATACCTATTCCGGCCACCCGGTGGGCGCCGCGGCGGCGCTGGCCTGCCTGTCGGAAACGCGGCGCATCCGTCCATGGGAGAACGCGGGGCCAAGGGGCGCAGAGCTGAAGGCGGGGCTGGAGGCGCTGGCGGGGCGCTATGACGCGATTGGCGACGTGCGGGGCGAAGGGCTGATGGTGGCGATGGAGTTTACCGGCGATCGCGCCACCAAATCGATGCCCGACATGGCCGCCGTGGGCCGGTTTCAGAAGGCAGCCTACGAGGCAGGCACGATGGTGCGCGTGTCGGGGCCGAACGCGATTTTCTCGCCGCCCCTGACGGTCACGGCAGAGGACGTGGCCGAGATGCTGGGCGCGGCCGAGGCCGGGCTGAAGGCGATGTGATGAAGATCAGCACGGCGGCAAAGGGGATGAGGTCAGAGACCGGCGCGCAGGTGATGCGCACCGGCGGGCCCCGCGTCTTTGCCGCCGAATGCCCGCCTGACGCCAAGTTCAAGATCGAGGACCTGCTGGCGTTCCGGCGCGGGCGGGGAGACCTTGTCTTTTCGGCGATCGCGCTGATGGTGGCGCTGTTTTTCGCGGTGATGTTCTTTACCGAAACCGGCTGGGACAAGCGCAAGCTGCCGGATGGCGGCTGGACGTATTGGCTGCGCCAGTTCGGGATCATCGAGGGCGAAGGGCGGCTGGCACGGCTGGGGCGCGTCCTGAAACAAGGCTGGGTCGCGCCGCTGATCTGTCTGGCGGTGCTGGTGCCCGCGGCGGTGCTGAACATGCGGGCGTCGTGGCGGGTGCACCAGTGGCGCCGCCGGTTCGGGCAGCCTGTGTCGATGCGCTATGAAGGCGAGATGTGGCTGCGGGCGCTCGAATTCGTCGGCTGGTTTGTCGCTTATACGCTGCTGGTGCCGGTGCTGGGTTACCTGGTGGCGACGCTGCTGCTGGGCACGCTGCTGCCGTGGCGGCTGGGCTATCGCGGTGTGCGCTGGATGGGGATCTGCCTCGCGGCGTCGATGGCGATTGTGCTGGTGTTCCGCACGGGGCTGCAGATCAAGACGCCGGTGAACATCTGGCTTTATGCGCAGCTGCCGGATGGCCTGCGCGGTTTCATGCAGACGTGGTTCTGAGATGGAGGCGCTGTGGACAGGGCTGGCCAACATCACGCAGCCGGGCGTTCTGGTGGCGATGCTGATCGGGTCGGTCGGAGGGCTGGCGATTGGGGCGGTGCCGGGGATCGGGCCGGCGATTGCCATCGCGATCCTGCTGCCTGCCACGGTGTTTCTGGATGATCTGGTGAGCCTGGTCCTGCTGCTGGGCGTGTACGGGTCGAGCATGTACGGCGGGGCGATCCCGGCGATCCTGATCAACACGCCCGGCACGCCGGTCAACGCGCTGACCACCTATGACGGCTATGCCCTGACGCGGCGCGGTCAGGCGGCGCGAGCGCTGGCGCTGGCCTATTCGGCGTCGTTCTTTGGCGGGTGCTTTTCGATCCTGATCGCGCTGGGGGCGCTGATGGCCTTTGGCCCGTACCTGCGCGATCTGGGCGCGCTGTTCGGGCAGCGCGACATCTTTATGGCCGCCGTTCTGGGTGCGGTGCTGTTGATCGCGGCGCACCGCAAGACGATGGGCATTGCGGCGCTGCTGTTCGGCTTTGGCATGTTGATCGCGATGATCGGGCGGCAATCGCTCAAGCAGATCGACCGGTACACGTTTGACCAGCCCTACCTTTTCCCCGGGTTCAACCTGATCGTGGTGATCGTTGGCATATTTGCCATCTCACAGGCGCTGTTTCTGCTGACCGGCAAGGATGACGACCCGCCGCGCGCCCGGCTGAAAGGAACGATGCTGGCCGGGTTCGCCGAGCTGGCGCGGTATCGCATCGTGACGCTGTGTTCGGCCGCTTACGGCACGATCATGGGCATCATCCCCGGCGTGGGCGAGTTTGTGGCGCAGTTTTTCAGCTATTCCACCGCCCGCGCCCTGTCGAAAGAGCCGGCAAGGTTTGGCCATGGCGCGCCCGAGGGGCTGGTGGCCAGCGAGACGGCGAACAACGCGGTGCCGGCGGCAGCGATGATCCCCCTTCTGGCCCTCGGCGTGCCGGGCGAGGCGCTGACGGCGATGATGATGGTCGTGTTCTTTGATGCGGGGATCAAGCCGGGGCCGGACATATTCGAGAGCAATCCCGATTTTCTGTTTTCGCTGTTCATCGCGCTTTTGCTGGTGAACATCATCGTGGTGATCACGCTGCTGACCACGTCGCGGCATATCGCGCGGATGATCTATATCCCCAACCGCCTTTTGGGCGCGTTCATCCTGATGCTGAGCTTTGTCGGCGTCTTTTCGATCCGCAATTCGTTCACCGATTGCATGTTTGCCGCCGGGTTTGGGTACCTTGGCTACATCCTGCGGCGGCTCGACTGGCCTTTGGTGCCGATCGTGCTGGGCCTCGTCCTTGGGTCGATCATGATCGAGAAGCTGACCGCCGGTGCGGGGCAGATCAAGACAGCCGCTGACCTCATCAACCGCCCGGTGTCGGGCACGCTATTTGCGGCGATCCTTGTGGTGATCGCCGTGACCCTCTGGAGCACGTGGCGCCAGCGCCGCGTGGATCCGACATGACCAACGATAAACCACAGGGAGACCAAAAATGAAAAAACTGATGGCATCCGCCGCGCTGGCGGTGATGACAGCGGCCAGCCCCGCGCTGGCTGATTACCCCGATGGGCCGGTGCAATTCATCGTGCCGTGGCCGCCGGGCGACTTCGAAGACATCCTGACCCGCATGATCGCAGACGACATGGCCAAGGCCACAGGTCAGGCCGTGTCGGTTGTGAACCGCCCCGGTGGCGGCGACGGCCCCTTCCCCGGCGCGCTCGAGGTGCTGGCCGCGCCCAATGACGGGTCGGTTGTCGGCTCTTTCGTGATCGGCGTGCCGGTTGTGGGCCCCAACATCGACATCGGGATCGAAGCGGACAGCTTTGTCCCCGTGGGCATCTTTCTGACCTATCCGTTCGTGCTGGCCGCTGGCGCCGACGCGCCCTATTCCAACATGGAAGAGCTGGCCGCCCATGCACAGGACAATGACGTCGTGCTGGGCCACTTTGGCGCGGGGCTGACGCCGACCAAGGTGTCGTTCGTGGCGGCCAAGACCATGGGTTTTGAATTTGCCGATGACAGCGCCTTTGACCTGCTGGATTGCAACACGCTGTCCTCGGGCGACGCGGATGTGATCAACACCACGCTGGCGCTGATCGAGCCGTGCCTTGATGAGATCAAGGTGCTGGGCAACATCGGAGCGGACCCGATTGCCAAGCTGGAAGGCGTAGAGACGCTCGCCGCGCAGGCGGGCATCGCGCCGCTGGAGCTGTGGAACGGTCTGTTCGTGACCAAGGGCACACCGCAGGAGGTGATCGACACGATTGCCGGGATCGCGAAACAGACAATGGCCAGCGAGGCCGCCCAGACCCTGATGCAAGAGACCGGCGCCGCCGTCTACTGGCAGGATCAGGCGACCAGCCAGGCCCGGATCGAGGCGGACCGCGCGACCAACGCCGAGTTCTCGCAATTCCTGTCTGAATAAAGGGAGCGGGGCGGCGCACAGGCCGCCCCGACCAACCATGGACCGCATCCGACTGGGCCTGCTTCAGGTCAACCACGACCGCAGCGAAGAGATCGGGGATCATTTTCCCGACGACAGCCACCGTTTCCGCGACCTGTTCGACCAGCTTGAGCAGCGCTTTACCTATCGCGTCTACATGACCGAAGGCGGAGAGGTGCCAAAGGATCCGCTGGAGCAGGACGCGTTCCTGATCACCGGCTCGCCCCTGTCGGCGATGGACGACCATCCGTGGATGCCGGACTTGATCGCGTTTATCCGCGCCTGCGACGCCGCGCGCACGCCGCTTTTGGGCTGCTGCTTTGGCCATCAGGTGATCGCCCGCGCCTTGGGCGGCACGCTGGGAAAACGGACGGGCGGCTATAACGTGGGCGTCGAGACCACGCATTTCCATGCGCGGCGCCCGTGGATGGGGCCCGAGGCGCAATTGCCGATGTATGTCTTTCACGAGGACCACGTCACCACCCTACCGGTAGGATGTGACCTCTTGGGCGGGTCCAACGCCTGCCCCATCGGCAGCTTTGCCAAGGGCGATCACATCTTTACCACCCAGTCGCACCCCGAGATCGACCGCCGGTTCATGGAGGCCGTGATGGCCCATGTCGAGGGCCACGGCACCGACCTGAGCGCAGGTAGAGCGACGATGGATCAGGAGCCGCAGGGCGCGATCTTTGCCGCATGGGCGGCAGAGTTTTTCAAAGGGGGGCGGCATGCTCAATCTGGCTGACCACGACAGTTTCACGCGCGGGGTGCCGCACGACACCTTTGCCCGGATGCGGGCCGAGGCACCGCTGCACTGGACCCCCGAATTTGCCGGGCAAAGGGGCTTTTGGTCGCTGACCCGGCACGCCGATATCGTGGCCGCCAACCGCGACCCAGGCACCTTCAGCAGCGCGCAGGGCATCCGGATCGAGGATCAGAGCCATGAGGAATACCTCGCCCGGCGCACCTTTCAGGAGACCGACCCGCCCGAGCATTTCGCCACCCGCCGGATCGTGCAGGGCGCCTTTGCCAAGCCGGTGATCGCCGAGTTCGAAGGCGTGGTGCGCGAGCTGGCGCAGGATATCGTCGCGCGGGCCGTCCGCACCGGCACAGGCGACGGCGTGGCGATGATCGCCAAGGAACTGCCGATGAAGATGCTGGGCCGCATCCTGGGCGTGCCCGACGCGGACCTTGATTGGCTGGTCGAAAAGGGCGACGCGCTGATCGGCAACACCGACCCTGATTTCACCGACACAGTGCTGGATAAGGTCGACACCGACGCCTACGCGATGATGCCCTTCCGCTCGCCCGCGGGGGTCGAGCTGTATGATTACGCCGAGGACGTGCTGGATGGCCGCCGCCCGGTGACCGACGATGGCATCCTGCGCCGGGTGATGGACGCGACAGGGGCGATGGACCGGCTGGCCTTCAAGAACTTTTTCTGCCTGCTGGTTGCCGCCGGAAACGACACGACGCGCTATTCCATCGCGATGGCGCTCTATCTTCTGGCGCGCGACCCGGCGCTGTATAACACGCTGAAAACCGGCGATTATTTCGATACGGCAGGGGATGAGTTCATCCGCCTTGCATCGCCCACCCTGCACTTTCGCCGCACGGCGACGCAGGACATCGAGATGCACGGACAGACGATCCGCGCGGGCGACAAGGTGATCTTGTGGTTCGTGTCGGGCAACCGCGATGGGGCGGTGTTTGACGCGCCTGATACTGCGGTGCTCGACCGGCCCTCGAACCGCAACCTCGCCTTTGGGCAGGGCGGACCGCATGTCTGCCTTGGCATGTGGCTGGCGCGGCTGGAGCTGCGCGTGGTGCTGGAAGAGATCTGCCGCCAGACCAGCGCCCTGACCCTGACCGGAGAGCCGAGCTGGACCCGGTCGAATTTCATCTGCGGGGTCAAGACCCTGCCCCTGACCATTTCGCCATGAGGACACCCACACCATGAAGACGCGCGCGCTCTTTTGTGACCTGCTGAACCTGCCCCGGGGCAAGATCGTACCACCGCATGTGGCGCAGGGCGGCATCGGCTTTGCCCGGGGTGTGTTCGGCACCACATTCGACCGCGATCTGATCCCGGTGCCGGGCGCGGGCGTGTTCGACGGCATCCCCGACATGGAGCTGCTGCCCGAGGTCACGCGCCCGTCGTGGCGGCCGGATGAACAGCTGGTGCTGGGCGATCTGCACACTCACGGCGCGCCCTTTGGCCTGTGCCCGCGCAGCGCGCTGAAACGCGCGATTGCGGGGTGGGAAGCGCAGGGCCTGAGCCCCATGGTGGGGCTGGAGTTCGAGGCCTATGTCTTTCAACAGGACGACGACGGCACATGGCGGCCCTATGACACGCCGGGCGCCTTTGTCTATGGCACCGGTCCGCAGAACGATCCCGAAGGGCTGATGGAGGCGATCTGGGACACCGCAGAAGACGCGGGCCTGCGGATCGAGTCGATGAACGGCGAATATGACAACGGCCAGTTCGAAATGACCCTGTGCTTTGACGAAGCGCTTAAGGCCTGCGACGACGCCTTTGTGTTCCGCACGCTGGCCCGAGAGGTCGCGCTGGACCGGGGGCTGATGCTGACCTTCCTGCCCAAGCCGATCCCCGAACGGGGCGGATCGGGCCTGCACGTGAACTTTTCCTTCACGCAGGACGGCAGCAACGTGATCGCGCCGGATGGCAACCTGAGCGACGTGGCGCGGCAGGCCATGGCGGGGCTGATCGCGCATCACGAAGGGCTGGCGGGGCTGCTGGCGCAGACGGTGAACTCTTATGACCGGCTGACGCCTGCATCGATGGCCGGGTATTGGGCCAATTGGGCCGACGATCACCGGCTGGTGACGACGCGCTGCGCGACGGGCTCGCCCAAGTCGGCGCGGCTGGAGCATCGGATGGCGGACGGGGCGACGAACCCCTACATCGCCGTGGCTGCGGTGTTGCAGGCGGCCTTGCTGGGCGTGACCCAAGGGCTGGAGCTGGGCCCCGCCGAAGACCTTGACGGGCTGGAAAACGTGCGCGCCACGCGGCACGTGCCAGCGTCGCTGGACAAGGCGCTGGCGGCGCTGGATGCCGATGCCGAACTGCGGATGGCAGTGGGCGAAGAGCTGTGCGACGCGATCCTGTTCCTCAAGCGGGACGAGTTCAAACGGCTGGACGGCAAGACGGTGGACGAGGTGCG
>JAHDCH010000002.1:14571-18227 GCA_020629995.1 Pseudaestuariivita sp.
TCCTCAAGCGGGACGAGTTCAAACGGCTGGACGGCAAGACGGTGGACGAGGTGCGGAGCTATTATCTGCCGTTTGTGTGAGGGGTGAGGACGCGCATTGCCGGGCCCTGGCGCGGCGATCCAACGGTTGAACTGCGCGATTTATGCCAGCCAAATCCTTGCACCATACGAGCGGCGCACCCAGCCTGACCAAATCGCCGGGCCGTGGGAGGGCCCGGCAATGCGCGGCGGCCTGAAGGCCTTGATTCCGCGCGGGGCCTGCTAGCGGCGGGCGATGGCGATGTTCTTGGTCTGGACGTAGTTCCAGAGCGCCTCGCGCCCCTTTTCGCGGCCATAGCCGGATTTGCCGTAACCGCCAAAGGGAGTTTCGACGCCGCCTGCGTACCATTCGTTGACAAAGACCTGGCCTGCGCGCAGCTGGCCCGCCGCGCGGGTGGCGCGGTCGATGTCACGGGTGAAGACGCCCGAGACAAGGCCATAGTCGGTGCCGTTGGCGATGGCGATTGCCTCGGCGTCGTCCTGAAAGGACAGGACCGACAGGACGGGGCCAAAGACCTCGGTTTGCGCGATTTCCATGTCCGGGGTCACATCGGCCAGCACCGTGGGTTCGAGAAACGCGCCGGGGATGTTCATCGCGCGGCCACCCGTGACCAGACGCGCGCCTTGTTCCTGCGCGCGGGAGACCATCGCGGCGGCGCGGTCGCGCTGTGGCACGCTGACCATCGCGCCCATGTTGGGGCCAAACTCGGGCCGGTCTGCGCCTAAACCTACCGATAGGGAGGTTGCCACCTTGGCGGCCCGTTCGATCAGCTCGTCCCGGCGCGAGGCGTGCACGATCACGCGGGACATGGCCGAACAAACTTGGCCTGCGTTGAAAAAGATACCCCAGCGGATGTCATTCTCGAACGCGTCAAGATCAGCGTCGTCATGCACTATGGCCGCCGATTTACCGCCCAGTTCCAGAACGCAAGGCACCACGTTTTGCGCCGCCGCGGTGGCGATGGCGATGCCGGTGGCGACCGAGCCGGTGAACACGATCTGGTTCACGCCCGGGTGAGAGGCGAGAGCGGCACCGGCCCCCTGCCCCAGACCGCATAGCACATTCACCGCGCCGGGGGGCAGGCCCGCCTCTTGGGCGGCGAGGGCGAAGTAGCGGTTGGTGATGGGCGTCAGCTCGGGCGATTTGATGACGCAGGCGTTGCCGGTGGCCAGAGCGGCAGAGAGCGAGCGGGCGGTCATCTCGACCGGGTAGTTCCACGGGATGATCTGGGCCGAGACGCCCATGGGTTCATATTCCGTCCAGTCGAAATAGCCCGCGCCGAGGGGGATCGAGCGGCCTTCGACCGTTTCGGCCTGATTGCCGTAATATTCGAAGTAACGCGCAGCGCCGTCGACCTCGATCAGGGATTCCCAGAGGGGTTTGCCTTGCTCTTGCGTCAGGGCGGCGGCGATCTCGTCCCGGTGCGCGGTGAGGTAGCGGCCCATCGCCTGAACCATGCGGCCGCGTTCGACCGGGCGCAGGGCGCTCAGCGCTCCATCAAGATGGACGCGCCTCGCTGCGGTCACCGCCCGGTCCACGTCGCCAGCGTCGGCGAGGGCGTGGGTGGCGAAAACGTCACCTGTGCCGGGGTTTTCAATGTCGATGGTGCCAGCGCCGCCCGGCACCCAGGCGCCGTCGATGTAATTGTCGTAATGGTCCATGGGTCAGCTCGTGAAATCGGTGATGAGGGTGATGCCGGGGCTTTGCGCGCCGTCCATGGCGGCCAGCGCGGCACCGGCGCCCGACAGGGGGATGCGCCCGGTGATGAGGCGATCCAGCGGCAGAGCGCCTTGGGCGACCAGATCGAGCAGGTCGGAAAAGCCCGAAGCGCCCATGCCGCGGGTGCCATGCAGCGTCAGCTGGCGGGCATAGACCAGTTCGAGCAGCGGGAGGGGCACGGTTTCATGGGAGCCGACGGGCATGCCGATCTGAACGTGGCGGCCCAGTTTGCGAAGGGACCGCAGGGAGGCGTCGAACGTGGCCGTGATGCCCAGAGCATCGACAGACACATGCGCGCCGCCGCCGGTCAGGGCACGGATGCGGTCGCCGGGCGGGCCTTCGGCGGCGTTCACGGTGATGTCGGCACCAAGGTTGGCGGCCATGGCGAGCGCGTCATCGGACAGATCGACGGCGACGATGCGCGCACCCAGCGCCTTGGCGATCATCACCGCCGACAGGCCCACCCCGCCGCAGCCGTGGATGGCGAGCCATTCGCCAGAGCGCAGGCCAGCGCGGTCGGTCAGGGCGCGCCACGCGGTTGTCACGCGGCAGCCCATCCCGGCGGCCACGTCAAAGGGCAAAGCCTCGGGCAGAGGCACGAGGTTGAAATCGGCGCGCGTCACGGCGACAGCTTCGGCAAACGCGCCCCATTGGGTGAAGCCGATCACCTCTTGCGTGTCGCAGGCGGTGGGCTGGGCGGCGGAGCATGTCTCGCACGTGCCGCAGCCGAGGATGAAAGGCGCGGTGACGCGGTCGCCCACCTTGAAGCGCGTGCAGGAGGGGCCGACGGCGGCCACGGTGCCAGCGAGTTCGTGCCCCATGACATGCGGCAGGGCGACGTCGGGGTCAGCGCCGGTCCAGGCGTGATGGTCCGAGCGGCAGACACCGCAGGCCGCCAGCGCGACGATCACGCCATCGGGCGGGCAAGCCGGGTCGGGCACATCGGTCAGCGCGAGGGGGTCGCGCCAGCGGGTCATCAGGGCAGCTTTCAAAGGGTGATCCTGTGCGCGTTAAGGTGGTCGTAATGCGGTTTCATCCGGCGGTGTACCTGCCGCACACGGGTCGGCGCGTCTGATAGCTCCACATACTTGCGCGTTTGCGGCATCAGGCCGGTGGAATTGCGCAGGTTGGCATGGAACGACCCGCCGTCCCACCAGCTGTAGGCACCGGTATCGGACCCCGGCTCCCACGTGAGGGCGTGTTCGAGGAAGGGGATGCCGACCGCATCGCAGAACGCTTGGGTCATGGCGGCAGGGTTTTCGAGCAGGTCGCCCGAGTCGATCACCGGAGGCGGAGCGCCATTCAGTGCGGTGAGCAGGTCAAAGAGGGCGCGCTGTTCGGGGAAGCCGACTTCGAGTTCGTCAAAATCGGGCCACTTGTCATAGACCGATGTGATGGTCAGGGCCGGATCGCGGATCAGGAAGGCATGGGTGAAGTGCGACAGGAACTCGGGCGTCCACATGTGGTTGATGTAGTGCGGGAAGTCCTTGAGGAAGACGGGGCCTTTTTGTGCGCGCGCCTGGATGTCGTCCCACACGCTTTCGATGGTCAGGCCCGGGGTCGTCTTTTCGCCGTCCTTGAAGCGGGGCCAGAGCGGCGCTTCGCCCTGATACCACGCCTCGCCGAAAGGTTCGTGCAGGCAATCAAGGTCGCCGCGCTGGCGCATCATCCATTCGAAGGCGGTCGAGGTGGAGCGGGGGACAGCCCAGAGGGCGATGATCTTATGCATGGGGGGTCTCCTCATCGGGCCCTTGCGTGCCCGCCTCGGAGAGGGAGCGCAGAAGGTGGCCGTGGTCGCCAGTGGGCCGCAGCCCGAGGGTTTTGAAGATGCGCCAGTAAAGCGCGGTGTCATGGCCGATGACCGGCTTGCCCAGCTGCGCCTCGAGCGAAGGCGTGAA
>JAHDCH010000002.1:18327-23917 GCA_020629995.1 Pseudaestuariivita sp.
TCGGACAGGCGCGCGCAATGGTCGGCGATGCCCTGCACCCCGAGGCCCGAAGCATGGACCCAGTTGGAGCCGACCTGCGCGGCCACGTCAGCACCGTTGCGGGCCATGCAGTGAACGAAGTCAGCCAGCATCGAGAAGTTCTGTTTGCGCTGGTCGAGACCGTGGACGTAGTCCGGCACATGCAGCATCCAGCCATGGACGCCCACGCTGTCCGGCGCGATGCGCTGAAAGTCCGAAGGCGCGGCGTCCCAGTCAAACGGCGGGCAGGTAAAGCCGACCTGATGGGGGAAGAGCTTTTGCTCGGGGGTCCAATGGCTTGGCATCATGGGCGGCAGGCTCCGTCGGGCTGGGTCATGCGGGATCGGCGCTGGCGGGGTGCTTGGTCAGATCATCGGTGATCTGCACCCACGGAAGGCGCTCGGCGTAGTGGTAATGGGCCTCGGGGCGGAAGTGGGACGGATCGTCCAGAGCCGAGGCATAAAGATGCGTCTCTTCCGGCCAGATGTCGGCCTCGTAGGTCATCTGGGTGCCGCAGGCCATGCAGAACCGGCGGGTGACGGTGCCGCCCGACGTGGCATGGGCGGACATCGCGCCCGTCCAGGTGACCGAGGCGCGGGGCACCCCGAAGAACGAGGTGAAGGCGGCCGAAGTGGCGCGGCGGCAGCTGTCGCAATGGCAGTGACCGGCCCACAGGACAGGGCCCGGCGTCGAAAAGCGCACTGCGCCGCAAAGGCAGCGTCCGGTGATCTGGGTCATGGAACCTCCATTGGCGGTTGGTCGAATCCGGCGGCTTCGGGCACGCCTTCGGGCATGGGGGCCCAGGATATGTGGTCGGCGGTCATCACATGGCACCCGGGCGCAAATCGGGATGGATCATCCAGCGTGCCGACGTTGAGGAACACCTCTCCGGGCCAGCGGTCCGAGCGGAACCAAAGCCGCGTGCCGCAAGATGGGCAGAAGGCGCGGCTGGAGGCCGGGGTGTGGCGGTAATCCTGCAGGGGGCCGGCCACGGTCAGATGCGCGGGATCAAGGCCCATGACAGCCGAATACCCGGCCGACACTCCCCGCCGGCAAGGATCACAATGGCACAAGAGCGCGCGGGTGACGGGGCCAGGGTGGCGCCAGCGGACCGCGCCACATGCGCAGCCGCCCGACAGGGGAAGATGGGTGGAACCACCCATCCTACGGCTGGCCCCGAAGTGTAGGATGGGTGATTTCACCCATCTCTGCCATCCACGGCTTCGCGCATCCAGCGCTGCAGATGCATGACCGAATGTTCGGAATTCACGCCGCAGCGCGGATCGACCACCAAGGGCCCCGGCACATACCCGCGCGAGTTCAGCCCGCGTTGCACCGATTCAACCAGGTGGATGTCTTCTTCGACCGTGGTCGCGCGATCCTGCACCGCCAGCCGCCGCACGGTTTCATCATCCGCCCCGTCCACCGAATACCACCCCCGCCAGACCACCACCCGGTCGTGCCCCAAAGCGCGCCAGTGATACGTGTTCAGCACGTTGCCCGGATAGACCTGGAACGAGAACATCGGCCACAGGTACCAGGACGAATATTCATGGCTGTGCGCGTAGCCTGAATCGATGTCATAGGTCATCTGCTCGAGGTTCTGACATTCGGTCGTGTGACGCAGGCAATAGCCCTGAGGCTGGATGTCATAGGTCTCGGGCTTGACCACGCCGGTGGCAAAGGTCGGATGGTTGAGCGAGCAGTGGTAGCATTCGGAATAATTCTCGACCGAGACTTTCCAGTTGCAGCGCTCGGGGATTTCGACCCATTCCAGCGGCTTGAGGCGGCCATGCTGCGGCACCCACTCTTCGAGCTCGGCACGGGCGTTCGGGAACCAGTCGTCCATCGGCGCGGCGTCCGGGTCGAGGTTGACGAAGACAAAGCCCAGGAACACCTCGGTGCGCACTTCGGTCAGGCAGATGCTGGATTTGTCGAACCCTTCGACCTGCGCGATGTTCGGCCCGGCGCGCAGCCCGCCCGTCAGCTCGTAGGTCCAGGCGTGATAGGGGCAGACGATCACCCGCGTGGTCCCCTGTCCGCTGACCAGCTGGTGCGCGCGGTGCTGGCACACGTTGTAGAAGGTGCGGATCACCCCATCGCGGCCCATCACGCAAAACAGGCTCTCGCCGGCCATCTCGAACGCAAAGTAGTCGCCCGGACCCGAAAGCTCGGAGGCGTGGCAGGCAAATTGCCAGGTCCGCGCCAGGAGCCCGACCTGTTCGATCTCGAACACTGCGGGGTCGGTGTAATAGCGCGCGGCAAGAGAGCGGATGGGGGCCGACATCACGGGTCCTCGGAATAGATGCCAAGCGCGTGGCGGCGGCGGTGGAAGTTTTCGACGCGGGCGACCACCTCGTCCGAGGCCACGGCGATGACAAAGCTGAGCAACGTCTCGAGCAAGGCGATGATCGACACGGACGAGGGAAAGAACTGAGGCGTGTCGCTGGACACGACAAAGCCATGGTCCGCCCCGCGAATGACGGGCGACGCGGGGCTGTCCGAAAGGCCGACGATGGTCATACCCTGTTCGCGCGCGACCTCGATCGCCTGCACCACCTCGCCCCGGTAGGGATGGCAGGTCATCGCGATCAGCACGTCCTGGTGATCGGCAAAGGCCAGATCATCAATCGCCGAATTGCCCGCGCGGGGGATCGCGTGGAACCGGGTCATGCCGGTCGAGGCGAGATAGGTGAAGTTGCGCGCATTGGCGTGGTTCACACCCACCCCCAGCACGAACACCTGACGGCAGTTCCAGACCGCTTCGGCCGCGGCCTGAAGGGCGGCGGGGTCGATGCCGGCAAAGGTTTCTTCGATATTGCCCAGCGCGGCACGCACGCTTTGGGCATACAGCGCGCCCAGCTCACCCCGTTTGGCCACATCCTGAAGCCAGCGCGCACGGTCCGGAAAGCCCGCCGCCCCGGTGCGAATCGCCTCGCGGAATGGCTCGCGGAAATCGTCATACCCGTCGAACCCGACCTGCCGCGCCATGCGCACCAGAGTGTTCGGTTTGACCTGCGCCGCCTCGGCGATCTCGCGCACCGAGGAAATGCCGACTTCCTGCGGGTTTTCCAGCACATAGCGCGCGGCCTTTTGCGCCTCGGGCGTCAGGCCGTCCCATTCGCCGGCAAGCCGTTCGAGCACGGCCGATGATACGTTTGTGTCATTCATGGTTGACGATGGTACAAACGTGCGATTAGCCTGTCGAGCAGTTTTTGCAAACGAGGCGCGAGATGAGCAGCGACTTCCCAACCCATGCGAGGGTGGTCATCGTGGGTGGTGGCGTAATGGGGGTGGGCCTGGCCTATCACCTGGGCCACGAAGGCTGGGGCGCGGGCACGGTTCTGCTGGAGAAAGCCGAGCTGACCAGCGGAAGCACCTGGCACGCGGCGGGGCAGATCACCCATTCGACCTCGTCCTTTGGCCTTGGCAAATGCGTCGATTACAACATCGGGCTGTATTCCGGCGCGCTTGAGGCCGAGACGGGTCAGGCTGTCACATGGCACGGCTGCGGGTCGTTCCGGCTGGCCTATACGCAGGACGAGATGGACTGGCTGCGACACACCCTATCGGTAGGAAGGGCCCTGAAGTTCAACATCGAGCTGGTGGGGCCGGAGCGCATTGCCGAGCTGCATCCGTTCTACAATCTGGACGGCGTGATCGGCGCGCTGCACACGCCCGACGACGGGCACGTGGACCCCACCAACGTCACCATGGCGATGGCCGCGGGCGCGCGGGCCAAGGGCGTCCGGATCATCCGCCGCTGCCGCGCGACGAACATCACCCAATTGCCAAGCGGCGAGTGGCAGGTCGAGACCGAGCAAGGCACGATCACCTGCGAGCATGTGGTCAACGCAGGCGGCACCTATGCGCGGCAGATGGGCGAATGGTCGGGGCTGCAGCTGCCGATGACGTCGATGACGCACCATTATTTCGTGACCGAGAACGTGCCGCAGTTCGAGGATCTGGAGCGAGAGCTGCCGGTGATCCGGGATGACAAAAAGGTCTCGGGCTATATCCGGATGGAGCAAAAACGCGGGCTGATCGGGATTTACGAGAAGGAAAATCCCAACACCGTCTGGGAGGATCATTGCCCGTGGGAGGCGGAGAACGAGCTCTTTGACGCCGATTACGACCGGGTGATGCCGTGGCTGGAAGAGAGCCTGAACCGGATGCCGATCTTTGCCGATCTGGGCATCACGCGAGAGGTGCACGGCGCGATCAGCCACCCGCCCGATGGCAACCCTCTGATCGGTCCCGCGCCGGGTGTGCGCAATTACTGGTGCTGTTGCGGGACGCAGATCGGGATCGGCTGGGGGCCAGGCCTGACGCGGGAGCTGGCGCGGTGGATGGTGCACGGCAGCGCCGATATCTCGATGCGCGAGTACGACCCGCGCCGCTTTGGTCCCTATGCCACCAAGGAATGGCAAGTGGTGAAGGCGCGCGAGGATTACTGCCTGCGGCACGAGATCCCGTTTCCGCATTTCAACCGGCTCGCGGGGCGGCCGGTGAAGCCATCGCCGCTGTACGAGCGGCTGAAAGACAAGGGCGCGGTGTTCGAAGAGGTCTTTGGCCACGAACGCCCGCGCTGGTTCGCGCCCGAGGGCGTGGAGCCCGTCGATCAATATTCGTTCCGGCGCACGCAGGTGCATGACATCGTGGGTGATGAGTGCCGCGCAGTGCGAGAGCGGGTCGGGATCATGGACATTTCGGCCTTTACCAAGGTGCTGGTCGAGGGGCCGGGCGCAAGGGCGTTGCTGCAGGCCCTGTGCGCCAACAAGCTGCCGGTGAAGGATGGGGGCATAGCGCTGACGCATATGCTGAACCGCCGGGGGCGGATCGAGCTGGAGGCGACGGTTGTGCACTTTGGCGGCGACCGGTTCTATCTGGTGTGCGCGGCCTTTTTCGAACAGCGGTTGCTGGATCATCTGGCCGGGGGGCAACGAATTTTCGGCGAAAATTCGTGCGAGGTGACCTGCCTGTCAAATGACTGGGCGGCGCTGACGCTGAACGGACCCGGAGCGCGCGAAGTGATGGCAGCCTGCACGGGTGCGGATCTGTCGAATGCTGCCTTTCGCTGGTTGACGGCGCAGGAGATCGAAGTTGCCGGGCACAAGGTCTGGGCCATGCGCATGTCTTATGCCGGAGAGCTGGGCTGGGAGCTGCACATGCCGAGGGCCGCAGCGCTGGACGTCTACGACGCGCTTTGGGCAGCGGGCGAAGCGCAGGGGATAGCGGATTATGGATCCTTCGCGATGAATGCGCTGAGGATGGAGAAGGCGTTCAAAGGGGCCGGCGAGCTGACCAACGAGGTCACGCTGAAAGAGGCGGATGTGATGCGGTTTGCGAGGTCGGATTTTCCATATTTGGGAAGAGAAGAAGACAGCGATCGCAGCACACAGCTGCCATGGGTCTGCGCCTACCTCGAGGTGGAGCCGGACGGAGTGGTGGACGGGCACGGAGGCGAAGCTGTCGTGATGGGTGGAGAGGTTGTGGGGGCAACGTCCTCGGTGGCCTATGGGCACAGCGTGGGGCGGGTGCTGGCCTTTGCCTATGTCAGGCCCGAAGCGGC
>JAHDCH010000002.1:24017-33558 GCA_020629995.1 Pseudaestuariivita sp.
ATGCAGGCCATGGTGCTGACCGGGCACGGAGACCTTGATGTGTACGATTGGCACGAGGACTGGCCCGTGCCGGTGCCTGAGGGCTTTGAGGTACTGATCGAAGTGCGCGCGACCGGAATGAACAACACGGACGTGAACACCCGTTCGGGCTGGTATTCCAAGGCGGTCGAGGATGCGACCACGGGGGGCGCTTTTGAAACCGTCGGGGAAGAGGACCCCAGCTGGGGCGGAGCACCGATCACCTTTCCACGCATCCAGGGCGCGGACGTGTGTGGCGTAGTGGTGGCCACGGGGCCGGAGGCCGACACAAGCCTGATCGGCAAGCGGGTGATCACAGACAACTGGCTGCGCAACTGGGACGATCCGATGGAGTACAGCCAGACCGGCTATTTCGGGTCCGAAGCGGATGGGGGCTTTGCCCAGTACGCAAAGATCGACGCACGCAATGTCGGCGTGATCGAAAGCGACCTGAGCGACGCGGAACTCGCCACGTTCTCGTGCAGCTATTCAACAGCCGAAGGCATGCTGGTGCGCGCGAACGTCCGAAAGGGCGACGTGGTGCTGGTCACGGGCGCGTCGGGCGGAGTTGGCGGAGCGCTGATCCAGCTGGCCAGGCGCAGGGACGCCAAGGTCGTGGCGCTGGCCTCGGAGGCCAAGCACGCGGAGGTGGCCAGATGCGGGCCCGACGCGATCCTGCCAAGGGCACCGGGCAACCTGAAGGCCGCCCTGAAAGAGGCCATAGGGCGCGACACGGTCGACGTCGTGGCCGACATCGTGGGCGGCGACTATTTTGGCACGTTGATCGACGCATTGGCACGCGGAGGGCGCTATACCTGTTCGGGCGCGATTGCGGGGCCGATCGTCAGCCTTGACCTGCGCACCTTTTACCTGAGGGACCTGACGTTCACGGGGTCAACGGTCATCCCGCCGCACGTGTTCACCGACCTGTGCGGCTATATCGAGCGGGGCGAGATCAAGCCGATGCTGGCCGCGACCTACCCGCTGAAAGACCTCAGGGAGGCACAGCAGGCGTTCATCGACAAGGTGCACACCGGCAATATCGTGGTGATCCCGTGACCGGGGCAGCGGGCATGTTGGGCAAAGGAGCGGTCCCCGAGGTCTTGGCCCGCGCTGTTGAGGCAACCAAGGCACTCTGCCGCGGCACGGGGCCGAACCGGTTCGAGGGTATTGGACACGGCGCGGACTGTCGCGGCGTCAGGCCCGCCGGCAGGTCTGGCAGTGTGCTGGCCAACACCGTGCCGCCCGAGGCCACCTCTGAAGGCGAGAGCGCTGCCCGTTTTGGCTGCGACGGGTCCCTGCCGGAGGCCACGGTTCGACAGAGCGGCGGCCACGGCACTGACCTGTCACCGCGACAATCGCACCAGACCCAAGGCGCGCCGAGATGAAGATCACCCGCATCACCGTGTTTCAGGCGGACCTCCCGCTCGAGTATCCGTACTGGCTCTCTGGCGGGCGTTTGCTGTTTGAACGGCTGGATGCCACGTTCGTGCGCCTGGACACGGACGAAGGGCTGACCGGATGGGGCGAAGGCACGCCCTGGGGCCACACCTATGTGCCCGCCCACGGCCCCGGCATCCGAGCGGGGATCGAAACGATGGCGCCCTTTGTCATGGGCCTCGACCCGCGCAGGGTGCTCGAGGTTGAACGCGCGATGGATCTCGCGCTGCCCGGGCACCTGTATGCCAAATCGCCGATCGACATGGCTTGCTGGGATATAGCGGGGCAAGCGGCGGGCCTGTCCATTGCGGCGCTGATGGGCGCGCACAGCCGCCGCGCGATCCCCATCGCGTCGTCGGTAGGGGCCAAAACGGCCGAGGACACCCGCGAGGTGATGGACCGCTACCGCGCCCGAGGCTATGTCGCCCATTCGGTCAAGGTCGGCGGCGACGTGTCCCGCGACATTGCCCGCATCCGCGACGTCGAGGCGCACCGCCCCGAGCACGAGATCATCCTGTATGACGTCAACCGCGCCTGGACCCGCCAGCAGGCCCTGCGGGTGATGCGCGCCACCGAAGACCTGCACGTGATGTTCGAACAACCCGGCGAAACGCTCGATGATATTGCCGCCATCAGCGCCAGGCACGCGGCACCTGTGTCGGTCGACGAAAGCCTGGTCACGCTGCAGGATGCCACCCGCATCGCCCGCGACGGGATCGCCGAGGTGTTCGGGATCAAGCTGAACCGCGTCGGCGGGCTGACCAAGGCGGCGCGGATGCGCGACATCGCCCTCGCCAACGGGATCGACATGTTCATCATGGCCACCGGCGGCTCGGTTCTGGCCGATACCGAAGCGCTGCACCTCGCCGCCACCTGCCCCGACCACACCTGCCACGCGGTCTGGGCGTGCCAGGACATGCTGACCACGGACATCGCGGGGGGCCATGGCCCTCGCGCCACGGAGGGCCACCTGACCCTCCCGGGCACTCCCGGCCTTGGCGTTCATCCCGACGAGGCCGCCCTGACCCATGTTGCCACCTATGTGCCCTGACCCCGCCCCGCGAGACGGGCACGCAAGAGCCCGATGAGCCGCCCCATGAAGATCACACGCTTGCGCCTCTGGCAGGTGCCCCTGACCAGCCACGTCGCCTACCACATGTCGGACGGCAAGACCTGCGACACCGTCACCACCTCTGTCCTCGCAATCACCACCGATGCCGGCCTGACCGGCTGGGGCGAGGTTTGCCCGATCCCGCATTACCTGCCTGCCTATGCGGGTGGCGTTGCGCCGGCACTGACCGAGCTGGCCCCCGTGCTTCTGGGCGCCGATCCGGTCGGCCCCGAAGCGCTGATGGCCCGCGCCGATGCCTTCCTTCCGGGGCATCGCTATGCCAAATCCGCTCTGGATATCGCTCTTTGGGATCTCACGGGTCAGGCGGCCGGTCTGCCGCTCCATGCGCTGCTGGGCGGGCGTCAGGCTTCCGACATGCCGCTGTATCATTCGATCACCTGCGTCGCCCCGGACGAGATGGCGCGCATCGCCTCCGACGCCCAGGCGCAGGGCATCGCCCAGTTTCAGGTCAAGCTCGGCGCGTCGGGCGATTGGTCCACCGATGCCGAACGGCTTACCAAGGTGCGCGAGGCCGTTGGCCCCGGCCCCATCGTCTATGGTGACTGGAACTGCGGTGCGACGCCCCTCGACGCCACCCGCACCGCCCGCGCCGTCCAGCATCTCGACATCATGATCGAGCAGCCCTGCCCGACGATCCGGCAGTGCTCGCAGGTGCGCCATGCCACGGGCCTGCCGATGAAGCTGGACGAGGCGGCACATGACATCCCCACCCTTCTCGAAGGCGCCGAGCGTGGCTGCATGGACGCCGTCGCGCTCAAGCTGTCCAAGTTCGGCGGCCTGTCCGCCCTGCGCCGCGCGCGCGATCTTTGTCTGCACCTTGGCGCAAAGATGTGCGTCGAATGCACCTGGGGGTCTGACATCGTGACCGCTGCGTCGCTGCACCTTGCGGCGGCCACCCCGCCCAAGGCGCTGCTGAACACCTGCGATCTGTCGGGGTATGTCGCCCCGCGTCTCGCCCCCACTGCACCAGCCCGGGCGCAGGGCCGCATCGCCCCGCCCGAGGGCGCGGGCCTTGGCCTGACGATCGACACCGATGTGCTTGGCCCGCCGATCCTGGAGCTGAGCTAGTCTCTTCTTCTCTTCACAAATATGGACATCCAACCCCCTGCCACAGGAAAGCCGCCAGACAGATGCACAGATTGACCAGCCAGGCCGACTGGACCCGCCGCGCCGCCGCCGCCCTGCCCGCCGCAGGTTTTGGCAATTTCGACCCCGGCATCGTGATCGAACGAGGCGCGGGCGCGCATGTGTGGGATGCGGACGGGGCCAAATACATCGACTACCTGATCGGATCGGGGCCGATGCTGCTGGGCCATGGCCACCCCGAGGTGATGGAGGCCGTGCTGGAGCAACTGCCCAGGGGCATGACCTTTTTCGCCAACAACAGCGCCGGGATCGAGCTGGCCGAGGCGATCATCGACGCCGTGCCCTGCGCAAGCCAGGTGCGCTATGTCACCTCGGGTGGCGAGGCGGACATGTACGCCATGCGTCTCGCCCGCGCCGCGACGGGGCGCGACAAGATCGTCAAGTTCGAAGGCGGCTATCACGGCATGTCCGCCGAAGCGCAGATGTCGCTGGCGCCCGAAGCCCGGGTGAACTTTCCGCAGGCCGTGCCCGACAGCGCCGGCCTGCCCGAAGCGGTGCGGGCCGAGGTGCTGATCGCGCCGTTTAATGATCTGGAGTACCTGACCAGCCTGCTGGGTGAACACGAAGGCCGGATCGCCGGACTGATCATCGAACCCTTGCAGCGGGTGATCCCGCCCCAGCCGGGGTTTTTGCAGGGCGTGCGCGATCTGTGCACCCGGCACGGGATCGTCCTGATCTTTGACGAGATCGTCACCGGCTTTCGCCTCGCCTACGGTGGCGCGCAGGAACATTACGGCGTCACGCCCGACCTGTGCACGCTGGGCAAGATCACCGGGGGCGGTTTCCCTCTTGCCGCGATCGCGGGCCGCCGAGACCTGATGGACCATTTCGACAAATCCATCGTCGGCGCCGACAAGTGGCTGATGCAGCTGGGCACGCTGTCGGGCAATCCGGTCGCCAGCGTCGCGGGGCTGAAGACGATGGAAATCCTGCGCCGTCCCGGCCAGTATGACCGCCTGCGCAGCCTGGGCCGGCGTCTGATGGACATGCAGAGCGAAGCCCTGACTGCCGCCGGCATTCCGCACCGGATCGTCGGTGACGAGACACTGTTCGACGTGGTCTTTGTAGGTCATGACGTGCGCGACTATCGCGACTGGCACGGCCACGACCGCACCCGCAACAAGACCTGGAACGACACGCTGCGCGCCCATGGCATATTCAAAAGCCCGGGCAAGATGTACCCCTGCCTTGCACTGGACGAATGCGATCTGCACCAGACCCGGGACGCGGTGCGCGCCGCAGCAGCCGCGTTGGGTTAGGCTTTGCGGCGGCGGCGGGCGATCACCTCGGCGGCCGCGCCCAGCGCAATCAGCACCGTGCCCAGCGCATGCGGCCAGCCGAACGGCTCGGCCGTGAACAGCGCGCTCGACAGCACGCCCGAGGCGATCTCGGCCGTCAGAAGAAAGCTCAGCAGGCCCGGCGCGACGTGCCGCGCGCTCCATGCTGTCAACAGCAGCAAGGGCGCCGTATAAAGCGCGCCCGCGCCAAGCCCGGCCGCCAGAGGCAGCGCGCCAGGCATCCCGTCCGGCAGGCCCGCGGTCAGCGCCGCCAGCAGCGCGGCCATCCCCGCCCCCGCCGCGCAGGCCAGCCAGGTCAGGCCCAGCGTGTCGTCGTCGCCCGAGGCAAAGACCAGCGTCGAACCTGCCGCCCAGGCCATGCCCGACACCAGCGCCAGACCATCGCCAGGACGGATCCCCGCGCCCGGAGTGCCGCCCACCAGAACCATGATCCCGGCAAATGACAGAACCAGAGCCAGCGAAGACCCAAAGGTCCAGCGCACGCCCATGAACACCCGTTCGAGCAGCTTGGCCCAGACCGGCGCGAGGTAGAATATCAGCAGAACGCGGACGATTTCGCCTTCGACCAGCGCCGCAGAATAGGTCATCACCGCCGCCCCGACCCCCATCGCGCCGATAGAGCCACGCACCGACAGCGCGCCGCGCCCGGAAGGGCGGGCAAGCCACAGCGCAAAGCTGAGCGCGAAGGCCCCCGAAACCATCACCGCGCCGACCCAGGGCCCCGGAAGGCCCAGCGCCTCGGTCCAGCGGATCGGGATCCACCACAGGCCCCACAGCACCGCCGTCAGAACGGCGATTGTGATGGCGTGGCGCGGGGCGCTCATCCGGCCTCGCGGCCGGTCTCGCCTGAGGCGGGACGCGTAGGGCGGGAGGCATCGGGGCGAAAGGCGTCGGGGATCCGGTCATCGCCATCCAGAATGGCGGCCGCCAGACGTTCGGCGCAAAGCGGCGCCATGCCGAAGCCGATCTTGAACCCGCCGTTTGCAATCCACCGTCCGGCCCGGGTCGGGTGCGGCCCAAGCAGCGGCGCACGCGACCGGGCCCGCGGACGCACCCCGGCCCAGCGGCCGATCTCGGGCACGCCCGCCAAGGCAGGCACAGCGGCCCGGGCGGCGGCCAGAACCGGATCGATCAGGTCATCGGTGGTGTCCGGCGCATCAAAGTCACGCTCGGACGTCGAGCCGATGGCCGTGGTGCCGTTTGCATGAGGCACGATGTGCACCCCATCGACGAACAGCTGTGGCGCATCCCGCGCGTCATGGGCCAGCAGTACGGCCTGACCTTTGATCCCGGCGCCTTCGGCGCGGCCTGTCTCGGCGGAGAGGGTGGCAAGACCGGCGGCGCCCGTGGCTTCGATCACCACGCCGTCGGCAGAGCCGGCGCGCAGGATATCACCCCCGCGCGCCGTGATCGCGGCGGCCAGAGCCTCGCAGGCGGCGCGGGGATGGATGCGGGCGGTCAGGGTATCGCGCACCCAGAAGCCGGTGGGCGAGGCCGGCGCAAATGGGCCCGGCGCATCGGTGACGCACCACGTCGCCCGCCCTTGCCAGAGACTGCGGGCTCCGGTTGCGCGGTCGCGGGCCAGCGCAACAGCAGCTTCGTCGGCCAGAGGCTGCACCCGGCCCGTCTGGCCATAGCCGGGATCCTTGCCACCGGCATGCGCCACTTCGGCCCACCACGCCCGCGCCATCAGCAGGCTTTCCAGCTGGAAGGCTTTCTTGTCGTTCCAGTTTTCGGGCACATGCGGCGCCAGAGCGCCAACAATTCCGCCCGACGCGCCAGCGGCCACACCATGAGGGTCGATCACACGCACCGATGCGCCGCGCCGCACGCAGGCCCAGGCCACCGAAAGGCCCGACACCCCTGCCCCCAGCACCGTTACATCGACCATTGCCCTCTCCTGCGTTTCCGGTCATGCCTCTGCCATGACTGACGGCGGCGCACCAGAGGGGCTTGAATGGCGCGCGGGCGATGTGCCCGTCTCGCCCCGGTTTGACGATCCGTATTATTCGCTGGACGACGGGTTGGCCGAGACGTGCCACACCTTTCTGGCAGGCAATGACCTGCCCGCGCGGCTGGCGCCGGGGTTTCACATTGCCGAGCTGGGATTCGGAACGGGGCTGAACCTGCTGGCGGCCCTGCGCATGTGGCGCGAGGCGGGCGTGACCGGGCCACTGAGGTTCACCACCTTCGAGGCCTTTCCGCTGAGCGGCGGCGATATGGCCCGCGCGCAGGCCGCCTTTGCAGGCGTGGCGACCGAGGCCGAAGCCATTGCGCCGTATCTGGGGCAGACCCGGTTCGAAACGGATGAGCTGGTGTTCGAGATGGTCGTCGGAGACGCACGGCAGACGCTGGCGGGCTGGCACGGAAAGGCCGACGCGTGGTTCCTGGATGGCTTTTCGCCCGCCAAGAACCCCGAACTGTGGGGCGAGAACCTGATGGCCGAGGTCGCACGGCACACGGCAGAGGGCGGGACGGCGGCGACCTACACGGCGGCCGGACACGTGCGCCGCGCGCTGGAGGCGGCAGGGTTCGAGGTGACCCGCGCGCCGGGATACGGCCGCAAGAGGCACATGACGCGGGCGCGTCTGAGATGAGCGCGCCGCAGAACACCCAGGCCGGGATCGCGCTGATGGTGCTGACCTCGCTGGTCTTCGCCTGTCAGGACGGCATTTCGCGCCATCTGGCCGAGACGTACAACACGCCCATGGTCGTAACGATCCGCTACTGGTTCTTTGGCCTGTTCGTGATCGCCCTGTCGGCGCGGCACACAGGCGGGCTCAGGGCCGTGATGCGCTCGGCCCGGCCTGGGGTGCAGGTGTTGCGCGGGTTGATCCTGGCGGTTGAGATCAACGTGATGGTCTTTGCCTTTACCAAGCTGGGGCTGATCGAGGCGCATGCCATCTTTGCCGCCTATCCGCTGTTGGTCGCCGCCATGTCGGGCCCGCTACTGGGCGAGACGGTGGGATGGCGGCGCTGGGCTGCGATCGGGGCGGGCTTTGCCGGTATGCTGATTGTGCTGCAACCGGGGAGCGGTGTCTTTTCGGTCTGGTCGCTGGTGCCTGTCTGCTCGGCCACGTTGTTTGCGCTGTACAACCTGCTCACACGGCTGGTGACGCGCGAAGACAGCGCAGCGACGGCCTTTTTCTACACCGGGACGGTGGGCGCGCTGGCGCTGACCCCGGTGGGCCTGTGGCTGTGGGAGCCGATGGCAGCAGGCGATTGGGGCTGGATGGCCTTGCTGTGCCTGACGGGTGCGGGCGGGCACTGGCTGCTGATCAAGGCGCTGGAGCTGGCCGAGGCGAGCGTGCTCCAGCCCTTTGCCTATTTCCAGATGGTGTTCGGGGCCTGCGTGGGATTGATCGTGTTCAGCGAGGTCCTGCGACCCGCGCTGGTGGCCGGAGCGGGCGTGATCATCGCGGCGGGCCTGTTCACCCTGTGGCGCGAACGGGTGGCGCGGGGCGGCTGACTGCGCACGATTTTTCGGCGAAAAATCGTTGGGATCAGCGAGAGACGGGCAAAAGAGTGCTGCCTTTCAGCTCGGCCGAGAAGGGCACGGGGTGCGGGTCAAGCCCGAGCCGGGCCCGGTAGACCGGCAGGCTTTCGGCGACACGCATCACGTAGTTGCGGGTTTCCGAGAACGGGATTTTCTCGATCCAGTCGATGATATCCGCGCCGCGGCGGCGCGGGTCGCCACGCTGGTCCATCCAGCGGATCGGGCGTCCCGGCCCGGCGTTGTAGCCCGCCGACATCATCACCACGTTGCCGCCAAACTGGCGCGCCAGGCCTTCCAGGTATTTGGCCCCGAGGGTGGCGTTATAGGTGTAATCGCTCAGCAGCCGGTCGCCGCTGTAGGACAGGCCCAGATCACGGCTCACGTCGCGCGCGGTGCCGGGCATCAGCTGCATCAGCCCCCGCGCCCCCGCGCCGGACACAACGACCGGGTCAAATTCGCTTTCGCGCCGAGAGATCGCCAGAACCATTTCAAGAGGCACGGGATGGGGCATCTCGGCCACAGGATGCAGAGCATAATAAGGCCCCGGGATCTCGTGACCGGCCTGGGCCGCACGTTTGCCGACCATCACCTGGATATGGGGCTGTTTCAGCACCATCAGCAGATCGCCCAGCTGGCCGGCCTCGGTCCGGGACAGCCGTTCGGTGAGATGCGTGAAAAAGCGCTCGGACAGGGTCAGCTCGTCCGAGGCCAGCAGAAGGATCGCCGCCTTGAACACGGTGGTGCCGCGGAAGGCGGCATTTTGCCAGGGCGGGAAGTCTTCGCGCCCGGAAAGCCGCGGGTCGGGCGCAACGCCCGCCTTTTCGGCCGCCAGGAGACCGTAGAACGACGTCTGGAACGCCGCCCCGTCGGTATAGGCGGCTTTGGCGGCGGCGCTGTCGCCCATCGCCTCGTAGGCGCGGCCACGCCAGTATCCGGCGCGGCCCTTCGAGATGGGCGAGGTCACGTTGGCATCCAGCCGGTCGAAATGCGCCAGAGCCTGTTTGGGCCGGT
>JAHDCH010000181.1:0-2517 GCA_020629995.1 Pseudaestuariivita sp.
TCATCAACGGTGATCGATCCGCGCCGGTCGGGGATCGTGCCGTCATCCAGCACCGTGACACCTTTGGCTGCCACCTGCTGGCCCATCAGCCCGGCAAAGGCCGAGGTGCCCTTGCGGTTGTAATCCCCTTCCAGCCCGTGGCCGACGGCCTCGTGCAGCAGGATGCCGGGCCAGCCGGGGCCCAGCACAACGGTCATCACGCCTGCGGGCGCAGGCTCGGCGCGCAGGTTCACCAGCGCCACGCGCAGTGCCTCGCGCGCCTTGGCCTCCCAATCGGCGCGGTCCATGACCGACGACAGCTCGAGCCGGCCGCCACCGCCGGCCGTTCCGCTTTCGCGGCGGCCGTTCTCTTCGACGATGACCGACACGTTCAGCCGGACCATGGGGCGAATGTCGCTGACCTCGGCGCCGTCCGGGCGCAGGATTGTCACGTCCTGCCGCGCCGCCGAGACCGACGCGCTGACCTGCACCACACGCGGGTCGAGCGCGCGCAGAAAGGCGTCGATTTCGGCCAGCGTCTCCAGTTTGGCTGCAAAGGGCGCACCGGCGATGGGGTCAAAATCGCCGTACATCTTGCGATTCGTGGCGGGCGGTGCATCGGCCAGCGTGCCGCCACCGGCGCCCACGGCAAGACGTGCGGTTTCCGCGGCGCGGCGCAGCGCGGCCTCGCTCAGTTCGGTCGCGTGGGCATAGCCGGCCACCTCGCCGCGCACGGCCCGCAGGCCAAACCCGGATGCCGCGTCAAAGCTGGCCGTCTTGAGGTGGCCGTCGTCAAAGACCAGCGTTTCGGACTGGCGCCGTTCCAGGAACAGCTCTCCGTCGTCTGCGCCATCCGTGGCGCTGCGAAGCACGCCCAGCGCTGAGTCGCGGTCGAGGTCTGTCTCGAAGGGCCGAAAGGCGCTGGTATCCATCCTGATTGTCTCCTTGGACCGTTTTCGCTGAAAATTCTGCACACCGATGCATGCAAGCGTCCCTTTGACGCGGGGATGGTTCTTTATCTCATCGATAGAATATGGTTTTAAGCCGCCAAACGACAACGGCGTGGTGCCTCGTGCTGTGGGCTAAACCCTCCGTTGGCCGTGGGAACACGACCGAGCCACATGATACCATCTAGGTGAGATATGCGACTGACCACTTTGCTTGCGACCCTGGGCGCCTCTCTGGCTGCTCTGCCCGCACTGGCCCAGGAAGGCCTTGAATCGATCGGCAAGCCGATCCCCGGCGGCATCGGCTTTCAGCCGGCGGCGACCGAGCTGGCGCGCGACGTCCAGTGGCTCGACAACATGGTGCTGGTGATCATCACCGCGATTACGCTGTTTGTCTGTGCTCTGATTGCCATCGTGATCTTCAAGTACAACGCCAAGTCGAACCCCGAGCCTGCGTCCTTCACGCACAACACCCCGGTCGAAATCGCATGGACCGTCGTGCCGATCCTGATCCTGGTCGTGATTGGTGCCTTCTCGCTGCCCGTGCTGTTCAAACAGCAGGAAATCCCCGAAGGCGACATCAACATCAAGGTGACGGGCTACCAGTGGTACTGGGGCTACGAGTACACAGATGACGGGGTCGAGTTCGACAGCTTCATGCTCGCAAAAGACGAACTCGAAGAATACGGCTATGCGCAGGATGAATACCTCCTCGCAACCGACACGGCCGTAGTTGTGCCCACCGGCAAGGTGGTCGTGATGACCGTGACTGGTGCCGACGTGATCCATTCGTGGACCATTCCGGCCTTCGGCGTAAAGCAAGACGCCGTGCCCGGCCGCCTCGCGCAGCTGTGGTTCGAGGTCGATGAAGGCAAAGAGGGCGTCTATTTCGGCCAGTGCTCCGAGCTGTGCGGCAAGGACCACGCCTACATGCCGATCACCGTCAAAGCCGTGACACAGGCCGAATACGATGCTTGGCTGGCAGGCGCCAAGCAGGCTTCTGCCCCAACCCCGTCCACCCTTCAGATCGCGAGCAATTGATCGTGTAGGATGGGTGCTCGTCACCCATCCACCTACCGGAGCCCATGATGACTGACGTCTCCCTGAATACCGACGCACAGACCCCCGAGGCCGAGTTCGGCGATTATGTCGCCCTGCTCAAGCCGCGGGTCATGGTGCTGGTGGTGTTCACGGCCATCGTCGGGCTGATCGCGGCTCCGGGCGCTCTGCATCCTGTCGAGGCCTTTGCCGCCATCCTCTTCATCGCGCTGGGCGGCGGCGCCTCGGGTGCGCTGAACATGTGGTGGGACGCGGACATCGACGCGGTGATGAAACGCACCGCCAAACGCCCCATCCCCTCGGGCCGCGTGACCGAAGGCGAAGCGCTGGGCCTCGGCGTCGCGCTGTCGGGCATCTCGGTGATGATGCTGGGCCTGGCGACCAATTGGGTCGCCGCGGGCCTGCTGGCCTTCACCATTTTCTTCTATGTCGTGATCTACACGATGTGGCTCAAGCGCTGGACACCGCAGAACATCGTGATCGGCGGCGCCGCGGGCGCCTTCCCTCCGATGATCGGCTGGGCGGCGGTGAC
>JAHDCH010000181.1:2617-5806 GCA_020629995.1 Pseudaestuariivita sp.
CTGAACGCGCTGTTCCTGCGCGATGCGATCAAGATCTGGCGCCGCGACGAAGACATGTCCGAGGCCGACAATTTCAAAGTCGAGAAAAGCTTTTTCAAGCTCTCGCTGCTCTACCTCTTTGTGCTGTTCGGCGCGATTGGCGTGGATGCCGTGCTGGGCTGGGGAGGGCTGGTATGAGCTTCCGCCCCGAGCATGAAATCCACACCCGTCGCTTTGGCCGCAATCTTGGGCTGGGCCTGACGCTGGGCGCTTTGATCTTCCTGATCTTTGGCCTGACCTATGTGAAGATCACGCAAACCTCTTTGCCGCCCGCCGAGGAGCTGGGCCAATGAGCGCCGATCCCAAAGCCCTGCGCGCCACCGCACTCAAGGCTGCCGGGGTTGTCGTGGTCATGGGCGCTCTCGCCTGGGCGTCGGTGCCGTTTTATGACTGGTTCTGCCGGGTGACGGGCTTTGGCGGCGTGACGAACGTGGCCGAAGAAGGTTCGGACGTGATCCTCGACCAGACCATCAAGGTTCGCTTTGACGCCTCCAAGGAACGTGACATGCCGTGGGAGTTCCGTCCCATGCAGCGCGAGATGGAGATTCGCATCGGCGAAACCGGCCTCGCCTTCTACGAGGCGCACAACCCCACGGGTCGCCCCATCGCCGGGTCGGCCAGCTACAACGTCACGCCCTACGAGGCGGGCGGGTACTTTTCCAAGATCGCGTGCTTCTGTTTCGAAGAGCAGGTCCTGCAGCCCGGCGAGACCGTCCAGATGCCGGTGACCTTCTTTGTCGATCCCGACCTGGTCGACGACCGCGATGCCAAGTTTACCAAGGTCATCACCTTGTCGTACACTTTCTACGAAATCGACCTGCCCGAGGATGTCGCCCTCAACGACAGCCCCGTTCCGGGCGAAACCCAGAATAACTAACGCCAACCCCGAGGGACCAATCTCATGGCGCACGAAAAGAACCACGACTACCACATCCTGAACCCCTCTATCTGGCCGCTGCTTGGCTCGATTGCCGGCTTTGTCATGCTGTTCGGCGCGGTTCTGTTCTTCCACGACAATGGCCCCTGGTTGTTGCTGATCGGCCTCGCTGGCGTTCTGTATGTCATGTTCGGCTGGTGGTCCGAGGTGGTCGAGGAAAGCCATGTCGGCGATCACACGCCCGTCGTGCGGATCGGCCTGCGCTATGGCTTCATCCTGTTCATCATGTCCGAGGTGATGTTCTTTGCGGCCTGGTTCTGGTCGTTCTTCAAACATGCCCTGTACCCCATGGGCCCCGACAGCCCCGCGATCGACGGTGTCTGGCCGCCGGTGGGGATCGAGACGTTTGACCCCTGGCACCTGCCGCTGATCAACACGCTGATCCTGCTGTGCTCGGGCTGTGCCGCGACCTGGGCGCACCACGCTCTTGTGCACGAGGACAACAAGGAAGACATGAAGTGGGGCCTGATCATCGCGATCGCTCTGGGCGCCATCTTCACCGTGTTCCAGGCCTACGAATACAGCCACGCGGCCTTTGGCTTCTCGGGCAATATCTATGGCGCGAACTTCTTCATGGCGACGGGCTTCCACGGCTTCCACGTTGTGGTCGGCACGATCTTCCTTGCGGTCTGCCTGCTGCGCGTGATGCGCGGCCACTTCACCGCCGAAAAGCATATCGGCTTCGAAGCGGCGGCCTGGTACTGGCACTTTGTGGACGTCGTCTGGCTGTTCCTGTTCGCGGCTGTCTACATCTGGGGCGGCTGACCCTTTGCGTAGGATGGGTGCTTGCACCCATCTTCCCACCCTTGACCTTCTGGATGGCGCGCCGCATCAAGCCGGCGCGCCTTCTTCGTTCCCGGACCGGCTTTATGTCCCGCTTTGCCTTCCTCTTGACCATCGGCCTGATCGGCACCGCGATCCTCGTGGGCCTCGGCGTCTGGCAGGTGCAGAGGCTGCAATGGAAGACCGGCGTGCTGGCGGAAATAGATGCGCGCATCGCGGCGCCGCCCGTGGCTCTGCCTGCGGCCCCTGATCCAGGCACCGACAAATACCTGCCCGTCACCACCAGCGGAACCTTTCTCGACCCCGCAGCGCATGTGCTGACCTCGCGCCCCGGCATCGGCGCAGGCTACCGCATCGTGCAGGCCTTTGCCGCTGACGGGCGCCGAATTCTTGTGGATCGCGGCTTTGTGCCCGCCGCTGCCAAGGACACGCCGCGCCCTCTGCCGACGGCCACGATCACCGGCAATCTGCATTGGCCGGACGAGGTTGATGGTTTCACGCCGGATCCTGACCCGGCTGCCAATATCTGGTTCGCCCGCGACGTGCCCGCCATGGCCGCCGCCCTCGGCACCGAGCCGATCCTCGTGATTCAACGCGATGCGCTGGAAAACGACACATCGGTGACGCCTTTGCCTCTGGACACGCGCGGCATACCGAACAACCACTTGCAATACGCCATCACCTGGTTCTCGCTTGCCGCGGTCTGGGTGGGGATGAGCCTCTATTTCCTGCGGCGCACCCGCCGCCCTGAAGGAGCCTGACCCAAGTGCAGTACATCTCGACCCGGGGCCAGGCCCCCGTTCTGACCTTCGAACAGGCGATGCTGACCGGCCTTGCCCGCGATGGCGGCCTGTACGTGCCCGAAACGATCCCCCAGCTTGGCGCCGCCGACATTGCCGCGATGGCGGGCCTGCCTTACGAAGAGGTTGCCTTTCGTGTCATGCGCCCCTTTGTCGGAGACACCTTCACGGACGAGGTGTTCGCCGATCTCATCGCAAAGGCCTACGCCGGGTTCGGCCATGATGCCCGCGCGCCGGTGAAACAGCTGGGCCCGAACCATTTCCTGCTCGAGCTGTTCCACGGCCCCACGCTGGCGTTCAAAGACTTTGCCATGCAGCTGATCGGCCAGATGTTTCAGGAAGCGCTGTCCCGCTCGGGGGAACGGGTCACCATCGTCGGAGCCACCTCGGGCGATACGGGGTCAGCCGCGATCGAGGCGTTCCGGGGCCTTGATGCGGTGGATGTGTTCATCCTCTACCCCCATGGGCGGGTCAGCGAGGTGCAGCGCCGCCAGATGACCACACCGTCCGAGGCCAACGTGCACGCGCTGGCCATCGACGGCACGTTCGACGACGCGCAGGCGCGGCTCAAGGATATGTTCAACGATTTCGACTTCCGCGATGGCGTGCGCCTTGCGGGCGTCAATTCGA
>JAHDCH010000182.1 GCA_020629995.1 Pseudaestuariivita sp.
CGGGCGGAAAACGAATCATTGATTCGGGAGGTTACGAAAAAACTTGCCAAGTGATTCGCTTTTCCTTTGACGCGCGAATCACCTTGCTTCTATATTTGGGGTCAAATCCAACGCGTGCCGGGCCTGCCAGCCCAAAACACATCATATGGTACGCCGGATCTGGGGGTCTTGGGCATGAAACACGCGGCATTCGGCGCGCTCTTCGCGATATTCAGCGGCATCACGGCGCAGGCGGACACATCCGCGGTCGCGTCTTTCGTCTTTAACGGGCAGCGCCTCACCATCCATCAGTCCACCGAAGTCAGCGCCGCCAAGGTCCTGCAGTTCGCGGCCCTTCCGGCCAGCTGCGCGGGCGCATGTGTTGCCCCCATGACGGCGGCCCGCGGCGTGCGCACTGTGGGCGAGCTTGACGTGCTGGAGTTCCTGAAGTTCTCGGTCGAGCCGGGCACCGGCCTGATGATCGACGCGCGCCCTCAGGATCAGCGGCGCCTCGGCTTTGTGCCTTCGTCGATCAACATCCCCGTGGCCACCCTGACCACGGCCACGCCCTACCGCACCCAGATCCTCGAGGCTCTGGGCGGCCGCCGCACCGGCGCGGGCTGGGATTTCGCGAATGCCTACGAGCTGATCGTCTACGACACCGGCCCCGGCACGTCGGACGCGGCTGAACTGCTGAGCGAGCTGGTCGCCGTGGGCTATCCTGCATCCAAGCTGATGTTCTACCGCGGCGGGATGCAAACCTGGGCCGGCCTTGGCCTCAGCTTTGCCGAGCCGCAATCATGACCGGCCCGACGCTCACCATCACCGGCGCTGCGCCCACGCCGCCGCGCCCCACGATCACCGTCTCGCCCGTTCGGTCCGCGCCTGACGCTCAGGCCAAGACGATCGGCCTTGGCGCGGATCTTGCGCGCAAACCGGCGATCCCCTCGCGCCGCACCACGGTTCCGATCCTGATCGGCCTCGCCGGGCTGTTCTTTGCCCTCGGCGTCGGTGTGACCCTCGCCCTGCACCGGCCCGACGTCATCTCTTTTTCGGCGCCCGCGGCCCTGATGTCCGACGGGCTCGACGTCTCGCGCAGCGCCCTTTCGCTGCTGGGTGCCTCGCCCGCTCAGGCCGCCTCTGCCGCTGACACGCCGCAGACCCTGACCGGATCGATCACCCTTACCGCTGCACAACAAGAGCAGATCGCTCATGTGCTTTCCCTCGCCGACCGCACGGCCGACTGACGACACAAGGACCCTGGTCATGAGTAAATCCTTCCTTCTCGCCTCCGGCCTCGCCGTTTCCGGCCTGGCATTCTTTGCCGGCAGCCTCGTCACGCTCAGCATGGTCTCGGGTGGCTCTGCCCCCGAGGCGGATGTGGTCACCCGGGCGGCCACGCCCCAGCTGACCGCTCCTGTGACCGAACCCACCGTGATCCCCGTGGCCGCGACACCCGAACCTGCCGCCCCTGCGGCCGCTCTCAGCTCTGCCGTGACCGCTGCCGCCCTGGCCGTGCCTTCTGCGCCCGAGAATTTCGTGCCCAACCTCGACATCATGCAGCAGGCCGCCGCCAACTTCCGCGCCAATGGCGGTGAAGAAACGCTCGACGCCGCGATCAAGCGGAACGCCGTCAGCGACCTGAACCGCGGGCGGGATGCTTCGGGCATCTACGAACTTCTGTCCAACGCCGCGCGCAACGGCCTGATCGAGGTGCCCCAGGGCCTGACCACCGCCGATGGCGGCGTCGACACCCGGTCCTTGCTGTTCGACATCGTCAACCGGGCCGTTCAGGAAACCGACGATGGCGCCTCGGCCAACCGCGCCGTGATCGCCTCGACCGGCACCACGGCCACCACCGCGCCCGCCTCCGTGGTCACCCCGCCCAAACGCGTGACCACCCAGCAGGTCTACACCGTCGAGCCGGGCGACAGCCTCGCCTTCATCGCGCTGCAATTCTACGGCTCCACCGGCGAATTCCGCCGCATCTTCAACGCCAACCGCGACAAGCTGTCGAACCCCGACCGCATCAGCGTGGGCCAGCGCCTCATCATCCCCGTCTCGGGGTAACACCACACCAAGGGGTCCGAGCGGGTCAGCCGCCAGCACCGTACAGAGCAGAACTGCCGAGCAGACAAACTTTACAGGGAGCCTTCGGGCTCCCTTTTTTCTGCCCGCCGCGAGGCAGGCTGTCAGGCCTGACGAGCATCCCCCCAGCCGTCCGACATCATCTCTCTCAGCCGGCTCGCCGTGCGTTCAAACTCGAAACTGCCGGTCCCCTCGATATACAGCATCTCGGGCCGCCTTGCCGCGCTTGCGACCAGCCGCACCCTGGCCTCGTACAGCGCGTCCACCAGCGTGACAAAGCGCTTGGCCTCGTTGAAATTGCTGCGCCCCAGCTCGGGGATCTCCTCCAGCACCAGCACGCGCACCGCCTCGGCCACCGCCAGGTAATCCGCCGGCCCCAGCGCCCGCCCGCACAGATCGAAAAACCGCGCTCTCGCGACCCCGTTGTGAAAGGCGGGCAGCTCCACGTCCCGCCCCTTCACCCGCAGCACCAGCGGCCCCGCCTCGGCCCCGCCGGTCAGGTCTCCCCACACCTGCCGCACTGCCGTGCGCGCCTCCGGCCCCAGCGGCGTGAAATACACCTCCGCCCCCGACAGCCGGTTCTGCCGATAATCGGTGTCCGAGTTCAGCTCGTGCACCACCATCCGCTCTTCCAGCAACCGGATGAACGGCACAAACAGATCGCGGTTCAGCCCGTCCTTGTACAGATCCGCCGGCACCCGGTTCGACGTGGTCACCACCACGACCCCCTGCTCAAACAGCTTCTCGAACAGGCGGCCCACGATCATCGCATCCGCGATGTCCGTGATCTGCATCTCGTCAAAGGCCAGGCACCGCACCTCGCCCGCCACCTTGTCGGCGACCGGCTGGATCGCGTCCTCGATGCCCTGCTCCCGCGCCTTGGCGATGCCGGTCTGCACCTCCTGCATGAAGGCGTGAAAATGCACCCGCCGCACCGGCACCGTCAGCGTGTCCACGAACAGGTCCATCAGCATCGACTTGCCGCGCCCGACGCCGCCCCAGATGTACAGCCCCGGGATCGGGTCGGGCTTTTTGGCGAACCACCCGCGCTTGACCGGCTCGGCCAGCGCCGCGCGCACCCGCTCCAGCTCGGGCAGGACCGCGCGCTGCACCGGATCGTCCCTCAGCGTGCCCTCCGCCACCCGGGCGTCATATGTCTCGATGACGTTCATATCCGCAGTCCGTGACCAACACAGCACAGCGTCGGGCCCTGGCACGGCGATGCAACCGTCGTTCTAAAGAGCTTTATCCCCGCCACGTCCGATCTCCATATCTTCGATGCGCCCGGCATCGCCAAATCGCCGGGCCTGGGGAGGGCCCGGCGATGTGCGGCGGCCCCGGGGGCCTTGATTCCGCACATGTTCTCTGCCCGCTGGCGTAGCACCTGATCGACGGGCGCGCCAAGCCGTTGCACCCACCCAAGCGCATCGCCGGGCCGTGGGTGGCCACGTCATGTCGGAGACATGCCTCCGGCATGATGCGCGGCGGCCCCAAGGGCCTTGAGTCCGCGCGGGTCAAACCTCAGCCCGGTTGTCCGCAGAAGGAGGCGAACTGTCCCTGATTCCCCCCATCACAAACCATCATGAACAGACCGCACGCCAAGTGTTGCGTGTTCGCGGGCAATCTGCTCACTTTCGGGGGTGAAACTTGGCAATTTGTACAGAAATTGCCCCGCCAAAGGCCCAAACCCATGCAAGACCGCGCCCCCCTGATGACTCCCGTCCTGATCGTGGGTTGTGTCATCATTCTGGTCTCCTTCGCGATCCGCGCGTCCTTTGGCGTGTTCCAGATTCCAATCGCGGACGAATTCGGCTGGCTGCGCTCCGAATTCTCCCTCGCCATCGCGATCCAGAACCTCGCATGGGGCATCGGCCAGCCTCTCTTTGGCGCTCTGGCGGAAAAGATCGGCGACAGAAAAGCCATTATTCTCGGGGCTTTGACCTATGCGGCCGGGCTTGTCGCCTCGTCCTTCGCCATCACGCCCGAAGCGCATCAGGCCTGGAACTGGCTCATCGGGTTCGGCGTCGCAGGCACCGGCTTTGGCGTCATCCTCGCCGTTGTCGGGCGCGCCGCCTCGGACGAAAACCGCTCCATGGCGCTGGCCATCACCACCGCCGCAGGCTCGGGCGGGCAGGTTGTTGGCGCGCCTCTGGCCGAATGGCTGTTAACCTTTCTGCCCTGGCAGCAGGTCTTTGGTGTTTTCGCGTTTTTGATACTCGGGGTCCTGCTTTTGCTGCCCTTCATGCGCGCCCCCGTCCGCGCCAGCAAACAGGAGATCGAGGAAAGCCTCGGCCAGATCCTCGTCAAAGCCTTCCGCGACCCGTCTTACACATTGATATTCCTGGGCTTTTTCTCTTGCGGCTACCAGCTTGCCTTCATCACCGCGCACTTCCCCGCCCTCGTGACCGAGATGTGCGGCCCCATCGCTCCCGGCGGCATGCTGGATTCCATAGGTATATCAACCACTTCCGCCCTTGGCGCGGTGGCCATCTCGCTGATCGGGCTGGCCAATATCGCGGGCACGCTTCTGGCCGGCTGGGCGGGCAAGCATTGGCCGAAAAAGTATTTGCTGGCAGGCATTTACACCGGCCGGACCGTGATCGCGGCGCTGTTTTTCATGTTCCCGATCACCCCCCTCTCGGTGCTGGTGTTTTCGGTCGCCATGGGCTCTCTGTGGCTCGCCACGGTGCCGCTCACCTCGGGCCTCGTCGCCTATATCTACGGCCTGCGCTACATGGGTACGCTGTACGGGATTGTCTTCCTCAGCCACCAGCTGGGCAGCTTCCTCGGCGTCTGGCTGGGCGGAAGAATGTATGACATTACAGGGGATTACACGTTGGTCTGGTGGGTAGGCGTCGGGGTCGGAGCCTTCTCGGCCATCGTGCATCTGCCGATCCGCGAACGCCCCCTCGCCGCCCCGGCACCGGCCTAAAGCCCGCCGCGCAGCGCCTCGCGCACCGCGTCGGCAACCGCGCCCGAATGGGTGTAAGGCAGCCCGTGCCCCGCGCCCTCGACCACCTCGTGCCGTGCCGTCCGGTTCCATTCGGTCAGCACCCCCATCGACCGCAGCTCGATCACCTTGTCGTCCTGCCCCCAGACAGCCAGAACGGGGATGTCTGCTGCGCTGACAGCGCGGTGCTCGGCCTCTTGGCCCCGCGCCAGCGCGCCGCGGATCGACGACAGCACAGCCGCTGTATACCCTTGAAATTCCAGCTCTTCTTCCAGCCGTGCGGTAAAGTTTTCGACCTCGGGCTCAGCCGGATCAGCTAGGATCGCGCGGCGGTGCATGTCGGGCCAGAACGCGTGCATGGCCCAGTCGCCCAGCAGCGGCATGTCGCGGGCAAAACGGGCCAGACGGTCGCGCACCACACCCATCCCGGCCGGAGCCAGCAGGATCAGCCGCTGCACCCGCCCGGGATGCCGCGCCGCAAAGGCGGTCACGATCGCGCCGCCCATCGAATACCCCGCAAAGCTCGCAGGCTCTGTAACCTCTTGATCGTCAAGCAATTCTTCAAGCTGTCGCAAAAAGAAGTCCGCATTCTGGCGGCCCCGGGGCCTGTCGGAAAAGCCGCGTCCGTACAGATCATAGATCAGCACCCGAAACCCCAAGTCAGCCATCAATGGCGCAAAGGCCCGCCAGACAAACGAAGGTGTCGTCAGCCCATGCACGCAGACCATCACCGGCCCGCGCGCAGGCCCGATCCAGTCATAATGCGTCAGCCCCG
>JAHDCH010000183.1 GCA_020629995.1 Pseudaestuariivita sp.
GCGCGCCGCAAGTTTACCTCGTCTTCGAACGCCACCCCGTCGACCAGCCTTGGCCTGACGGTCGCGCTGAAAGGGTTCAGCACTGGTGGCAACGCGACAGACGTCCGCAGGAGTTGCCGGAAATGATCTCACTTCGTCCCCTGTTCGCCCGCCTGGTGCTGTGCCTTGCGCTGACCGGTCTGGTGCCGGCGCTGGCGGCCGCGCAAAATGCCTTTTCGACAGCGATCAAGGTCAACGACAGCGCGATCACCTTCTACGAACTGGAACAGCGTGCAAGGATGCTTTCGCTTTTGCGTGCGCCGGGAGACCCGCAAGAGCTGGCACGCGAACAGCTGATCGACGACCGCCTGCGCCTGCAGGCGGCACGCGCCAATGGCGTGCGCCCGTCGAACAGCGAAATCCTGGACGGGATGACCGAATTTGCCGGGCGCGCGAATCTGACCCGCGAAGAATTTGTGCAGGCGCTCGAGGCCAATGGCGTGGCCGAGGACACGTTCCGCGATTTCGTGACGGCGGGCCTGGCCTGGCGGCTGCTGGTGCAGCAGCGCTTTGCCGGGCGGTCGCTGCCGTCCGATGCCGAGATTGACCGCGCACTGAACAGCCAGGGCAGCGGGTCAACCAACCTGCGCGTCCTGATTTCCGAACTGATCATGCCGGCGCCGCCCCGTCAGGCGCAGGCGGTGCTGCAACGCGCCCAGCGCATTGCGCAATCGGGGTCCGAGGCTGAATTCAGCCGCGCAGCCCGCCGGTTTTCGGCCACCGCGTCGCGCCGCAACGGCGGGCGCCTGCCTTGGCAGAACCTGAGCGAGCTGCCCCCGGCGCTGCAACCGATCATCCTGGGTCTTGCTCCGGGTGAGATCACCGCCCCCCTGCAGATCCCCAACGCGGTGGCCCTGTTCCAGCTGCGCGCCATCGAGGAAGGGCGGTTCAACGCGCCAACCTATTCGGCGATCGAATATGCCTCGTACTACATCCCCGGAGGGCGCAGCGATGCCGCCGTGGCCGAGGCGCGCAAGATCAGCCGCCGGGTGGACAATTGCGATGACCTTTACGGCGTGGCCAAAGGCCAGCCGGCCGAAAGGCTGGAGCGTGACAGCCTGCCGCCGTCACGCATCCCCACAGACGTCGCCTTCGAACTGAGCAAGCTCGATCCGGGCGAGACGTCTTATGCGCTGACGCGCGCGGATGGCCAGACGCTCGTCCTGCTGATGCTGTGCGGGCGCAGCGCGACCATTGCCGAGGACGAAGCGCCTGCCCAAGCGGCAGGTGGAGACGCGCCCGAGGAAGGCAGCACGCTGGAACGTTCGCGCCGCGAGGAAATCTCGCTGGGTCTGCGCAACCGCCGTTTGGGCACCTTTGCCGACAGCTATCTTGCACAATTGCGGTCCGAGGCGCGCATCCGCGAATGAGCGCGGCCTGTCCCGTCGCGCTTTTGACATGCGGCGATCCGTCGGGCATCGGGCCTGAACTGGCCGTCAAGGCGCGCGCGGTTCTGGGGGCAGAGGTGTGCTTTGCCTGGATCGGCGACCCGCGGCATTTGCCGCCGGGCGCCGAGTGGCAGCAGATCGATACCCCCCGCGAAGCGCCGGATGTTGCGCCGGGCACCCTGCCCGTTCTGCCTCACAGCTTTACCGCCAAGGCCGCGCCGGGCCTGCCCGATCCGGCCAATGCGCAAGGGGTGATCGATGTGATCGCCCGTGCCGTGGCGCTGGTGCAGGAGGGCGCGGCCGAGGCGCTGTGCACTGCGCCAATCAACAAAAAGGTGCTGCAGGATGGCGCCGGTTTTGCCTACCCCGGCCACACCGAATACCTTGCTGCGCTGGCGGGGGAAGGCGCGCGCAGCGTGATGATGCTGGCATCCGATCAGCTGCGCGTGGTGCCCGTGACAATCCACATCCCGTTGGCCGATGTCCCTGCGGCGCTGAGCGCAGAGCTTCTGGAAGAGACGATCCGCATCACCTCATCGGACCTTTCGGCCCGCCTCGGCATCGCCACACCGCGCATCGCCGTGGCCGGGCTGAACCCGCACGCGGGCGAAGGCGGCAAGATGGGCCGCGAAGAGATCGAGCTGATCACCCCGGTGCTGGACCGGCTGCGCGCCGAAGGGATGCGGATCAATGGCCCTCTGTCCGCCGACACCATGTTCCACGCGGCGGCCCGCGCGCGATATGATGTGGCCGTGTGCATGTACCACGACCAGGCCCTGATCCCCATCAAGACGCTGGACTTCGACCGCGGTGTAAACGTGACGCTGGGCCTGCCGTTTGTGCGCACCTCGCCCGATCACGGAACCGCCTACGATATCGCCGGCCAAGGTATCGCAAACCCGTCATCGACCGTTGAGGCGCTGAGGCTGGCGGTGCGGATGGCGCAGGCGGGTGCGGAATGACACAAGCGGGCGCGGAACGCAGAGGCACGGATCTGGATATTTTTGGCCAGAAGAAGTGGACGCGGATCGCGCGGGATCAAAGGATGGTGCGGGATGGCGATTGATGCCTTGCCCCCGTTGCGCGAGGTGATCGCCACGCACGGGCTGAGCGCGCGAAAGGCGCTGGGGCAGAACTTTTTGCTGGATCTGAACCTGACGGCCAAGATCGCACGCGCCGCGGGCGATCTGGAAGGCGCACAGGTGCTGGAGGTGGGACCCGGCCCCGGGGGCCTGACACGGGGGCTGTTGGCGTCGGGCGCGGGCAAGGTACTGGCCGTCGAGAAAGACGCCCGCTGCCTGCCCGCATTGTCAGAGATTGGAGATGCCTACCCCGGCCAGCTGGAGGTGGTGGAAGGCGACGCCCTGGAGATCGATCCGCTGGATCATCTGACCGCGCCCTACAAGGTGGTGGCCAACCTGCCCTACAACGTGGGCACAGAGCTGCTGATCCGCTGGCTGACCCCGCCCGCCTGGCCACCGAAATGGGACAGTCTGACATTGATGTTCCAGCGCGAAGTTGCGGACAGGATCGTCGCGCAGCCTGGGTCCAAGACCTATGGCCGGCTTGCGGTGCTGGCCCAGTGGCGGGCCGAGGCACGGATCGCGCTGACACTGCCGCCCGAAGCCTTCACGCCGCCGCCAAAAGTGTCGAGCGCGGTGGTGCACCTGACCGCCCTGCCGGCCCCGAGGTTCGAGGCCGAGGCCGATGTGCTGGAGCGGGTGGTGGCCCGAGCCTTTGGTCAGCGGCGCAAGATGCTGCGCGCGGCGCTCAAGGGCCTGACGCCGGACATCGAGGATCGGCTGGTGGCAGCCGGGATCAAGCCCACTGACCGAGCCGAACAGGTCCCGCTCGAGGCGTTCTGCGCGCTGGCCCGTCAGGTGGCCGCCAAATAGGTCAGAGCCCGGTCACGCAGGCGCAACATTGTGGGTTCGGTCGTGACGTCTTCGAACGATGCCAGTGGCACCCAGGCCAGAGCGTGGCTTTCTTCGGACACGGCAAAGTCGAGGCTGTGGGCCTGCATCAGATAGCGCACGTCGTGATGCCAGTGGAACGGATCTTCCCCAAAGGCCGGAACGGGCAGCGTGTCGACATCCAGCACCGCCGCCCCCAGCGGCGTTATGCGTGGCAGGCCGCTTTCCTCGTAGGCTTCCTTGAGCGCGACAAAGGGCGCATCGGCAATCCCGTCGCAATGGCCGCCCAATTGCAGCCAAAGGCCCAGTTTGCGGTGGTGGGTCAAAAGCGCGGCGCTGCGATCAGGGGACAACAGCAGAGCCGAGGCGGTGACATGCGCGCCCAGATGCGCATCGCGCGAAAAGGCCCCCGGCTCGGCGCGGACAAATGCGCTGAGAGCATCCCAGCGGGCACGGTCATCGGCGGTCAGAGGAGTAAAGCTGCCAACGCCATCCAGCGTCAGTGCTGTGGTCATTCAGCGGCTTCGGGCGCGCCGCCGTCTCCGGCATCGGCCGGGGCGTCATCGGCCTTGGGGGCCGATTTGCGCGACGCGCGGCTGCGCGTGCGTTTCGGCTTGGCGTCAGAGTTTTCAGGCGTTTCCACCAGGCCGGCATCTGCATCGCCATCGTCCGAGGTGAATTCCAGCACATCGGGCTGAGGTGCCTCGGCCGGGTCCGGCTGGCCGTCGGGCTGGGTGTGATCCCCGCCGCCGCCGTTGGACTCGCGCTCTTGCCGCTCGGCGCGTTCGCGGTCGCGCTGGGCCTGACGTTCGCGGTTCTGCCGCTCCTGCTCTTCGCGCTTGGCGTCCTGTTCTTTCTGGGCTTCACCCAGAAGGCGCAGGTAATGTTCGGCGTGCTGCTGAAAGTTTTCGGTCGCGACACGGTCGCCGGCCAGCTGGGCATCACGCGCCAGCTGGTTGTATTTGTCGATGATCTGCTGCGGCGTGCCCCGCACCTTGCCTTCGGGGCCGGAACTGTCGAACACGCGGTTGACGACGTTGCCAACCGAACGGTTGCGGTTGTTCTTGTTCCGCGAACGTGACTTCGATGATCTCATGGTGTCTTGGCAGCCTTGTTGTTGTCCTTGACCCGCGCGCCCGCGAAAGCAGCCTGATGAGCGTCGGGAAGTTGCAGGCCCGTCCGGGCGCCCAAGGCGCCAACGCTGACGCGCGGCCTGATGCAGGTGTCAAAGCATTTGTGACGCAGTGATACAAGGCCAAACTGTCGCAAATCTGCAAGAGCCGTTGCATTTGCGCAAAAACGGGACCTATTTCACGCGCAATTCCGCTCGGACGACGCGGTCACGCCCGTCAAGGTCGGGCAGAACCTGCGCGGCGAATCCCGCGTCTTCGAATATTGATCGGACGGCGCTGCCCTGGGTCGCGCCGATTTCCACCAGCACCGTACCACCCGGTTCAAGATGGCGTGCCGCTCCGCGGGCTATGGCATGATAGGCGCTCAGGCCATCTGCACCATCTGTCAGGGCCATGGCGGGCTCGAACGCCAGTTCGGGCGCGAGGCTGGCGACCTCTTCGGCGGCGATATAAGGCGGGTTCGACGCGATCAGGTCATAGCGTCCGGTCACGCCGTTCAGCCAGTGGGCCGTGCGGATGTCCGCCCTGTCAGCGACCCCGTGCGCAACCGCGTTTGCGCTGGCCACAAGGCAAGCCGCCTCGCTCAGATCGGTGCCCATGCCCACCGCGCCCGGGCGTTCGGCCAGCAACGTAACCAGGATTGCGCCTGACCCGGTGCCCAGATCCAGCACGCTGGCAAAGGGGATCGCCAGGGCCGCTTCGATCAGGGTTTCGGTTTCCGGCCGCGGGTCCAGAACATCCGGCGTCACCTGAAAAGGTCGTCCGTAAAAGTCGCGCTGTCCGGTCAGGTGGCTGACGGGACGGCGGGCCGCGCGATCCGAGATCAGCCCTGCATACCGTTCGGCCACCGCCGCGGGCAGCGCATCAGGGGCCATCAGGGTGATCCGGCTTGCGTCCACGCCAGCGGCATGGGCCAGAAGGCGGCGCGCGTCGCGGGCCGCATCCGGTACGCCCGCCTCGGCAAGCCGCGCCGCTGCCTGCGCAAGGGCCTGCCCCGCCGTCATGTCTCCATCGCCGCGAGCAGGCGCGCCTGCGCATCGGCGGTCAGCGCATCGATCACCTCATCAAGATCGCCCTGCATCACCTGATCGAGCTTGTAGAGCGTCAGGTTGATGCGGTGGTCGGTCATGCGCCCCTGCGGAAAGTTGTAGGTGCGGATCCGCTCGGAGCGGTCACCGCTGCCCACCTGCGCCGCACGATCCTCGGAGCGTTCGCTGTCGATCCGCTGGCGTTCGGCATCATAGAGCCGTGTGCGCAGGACCTGCATCGCAATCTCGCGGTTGCGGTGCTGGGATTT
>JAHDCH010000184.1:0-3180 GCA_020629995.1 Pseudaestuariivita sp.
ACGACGCCGAACCAGACCGACACATCCTGGTGCAGATCGACCTTGCCGATCACGTGACAGCCGGGCGCGACCCATGCCGTGTCCGCAAGTTTGGGGCTGGCATCGCCCAACGCGTAGATGGTCATCAAAGCTCTCCGAATTCGTCTTGCAGGCGGCGCACATGATGCATCAGCGACGGCTGCTGCGTCCGCTTGAGGCGTGTCGCTGTCACAATGCTTTTCAGCGCCTCTTCGGTGCGGTCCAGATCGTCGTTCACCAGCACAAAATCGTAATAGCCCCAGTGGCTGATCTCGGTCCAGCTTTTGGCCATGCGCCCGTCAATGGTGGCATCGCTGTCCTTCCCGCGCGAGATCAGGCGGCGCTTGAGCTCGGGGATCGAGGGCGGCAGCAGAAAGATCGACAGCGCGTGCTGGGCCAGGTCCGAGTTGCGAATTTGCAGCTCGCCCTGCCAATCCACATCAAACAGCACGTCGCGGCCCGAATTGATCGCGTCCTGCACCGGCCCCTTGGGCGAGCCATAGTAATTGCCGAACACATAGGCGTGCTCGAGCATCTCGCCGTCCGCGACCATTTTCTTGAAGGTCTCTTCGCTGAGGAACTGGTAATCCTCGCCATCCACTTCGCCTTCGCGCGGCGCGCGCGTCGTGGCCGAGACCGAAAAGCGGATCGTCGGGTCCCAGTCGCGCAGGCGCTTGGCCAGCGTTGATTTGCCGGCCCCCGAGGGCGACGACAGGATGATCAAAAGGCCACGGCGGCTGGATGAGGCGGTCATGTCGGGATCACTCCACGTTCTGCACTTGCTCGCGCAGCTGGTCGATCACGACCTTCAGCTCGAGTCCGACAGACGTCAGCGCGCTGTGCTGCGATTTGGAACACAAGGTGTTGGCCTCGCGGTTGAATTCCTGCATCAGGAAATCCAGCTTGCGGCCCACCGGCCCGGCCGCGTCCAGCAGCTCGCGCGCGGCGACGATATGGGCGTCAAGACGGTCAAGCTCTTCGGCAATGTCGGATTTCACGGCCAGCAGCGCGATTTCCTGCGCGATCCGGCCTTCGTCCACCTCGGGCGCGCCAGCAACACGGGCCAGCGCGGCGCGGAACGCGTCCTCCATATCGCCGCGGCGGCGCGTTGCGATGTCGCGCGCCGCAGCCGCATGGCCTGTGATCTGATCCAGCGCGCCGCGCAGCACCTCGCCCAGGGCCGCGCCCTCGGATTGGCGCATCGCGGCAAAATCCTGCACCACCGTTTCAAAGTCCGCCAGCAACGCATCGCGCAGGGGCGCGGTATCTTCGGTGTCCGTGCTGGTGGTGTCCATCACTCCGCGCTGCCCCACCAGCGCGGCGGCAGTCGAAGGCGCCAGGGTCAGGCCCCGGTCCATTGCACGCGTCTCGACTTCGGTCAGCGCATCCAGAACAGCGTCCAGCGCGGCTCCGTCCAGCCGCAGCGCGCTGTCGGCCTCGTCGCGCATCACGCGCAGCGACAGGGCAACCGACCCGCGCGCGGCAGCCTCGCCCAGGCGCTTGCGCAGGCCCTGTTCCAGCCCGCTGATCCAGTCGGGCACCCGCAACCGCAGGTCCAGACCGCGCGCGTTCACGCTGCGCAGCTCCCATGTCCAGCGATAGCCGGTGCCGCCGGTTGTCATGGCCCCCGTGCCAGAGGCAAATCCCGTCATCGAAACCGTCACTGGCCGATCTCCGATCATTTGAACTTGGGCGCGACCTAATGCCATTCGCCGCCCCGGGGCAAGGCTTGGAAACGCGCCGAGCCCGCGCATGGAGAGCGCAGAGGGGTTAACCAAACGTGATGAAACGCAGCGAATTTTGCGTGAAAACGCGATAGATTGGTCAGACATTAAGACTTGGGTAACCAATGTAAACGCATGATAGGGTCGGATTAGGAAAAGCCGGCCTGGGTCATGGCGTTGCGTAGGACGGGGGCGTCCGGACGAGGAATGCGGTATGGTTCAAGAGCCGGCACAAGTTGGAACTGTCGTTGAGATGTCACGATTCGGCCGCTCACCGGGCTATCCTGCCTTGAGGCAGGTCGAAGCCTACTGGACCGCCCTGCTGGACGGGCGCACGGTGCCGGATCGCGCCGACATCGACCCGCGCGGGCTGGAAGACGCGCTGGACGTGACCTTTGTCGCCGAACGCATTGCCGCGGGCGTGGCACGCATGCGCATTGCGGGCCACCACTTCAGCGACCTGCTGGGTATGGAAGCCCGCGGCATGACACTGAACGCGTTCTTTGATCCGGCGGCCAAGGCGGACATGGCGGGTGCTGTTGATGCCTGCTGCGATCAGCCTGCGCAGGTGCAGATCATGCTGCGCGCCAAGGGCGAAATGGGGCGGCCCGAGATTCTGGGCCAGGTGCTGCTGTTGCCCCTGCGCAGCGACATGGGCGAAACCAGCCGGATTCTTGGCGTCATTGGGACCACCGGGCAGATCGGACGCACGCCGCGCCGATTCGAGATCGAAGGCATCTCGGTCACTGAGCTGGGCGGTGGCACCGGCATCCGGCCAGCGATCCCGCGCCCTGCCCCGCGCCCCGAGGCCGCCGCTGGATTTGCCGAACCCGGCGCCGCATTCGACCATGCCGGCGAGACGCGCTTGCGTCCCTCAAAGGTGCCGCATCTGCGCGTTGTCGATGACGAATGACCGGGCCGCGCCCGGGGCACTCTGACGCAAAAGGGCGGCCCGACCGGGCCGCCCTTTGTATGTGGTATTGCTTGTTGGCGTGAACCGTCAGCCTGCGGCGCGCATGGCCTCGCGGTACTGGACCAGCTCTTCGGCCACCAGAAACGCCAGCTCGAGCGATTGCGACGCGTTGAGACGCGGGTCGCAGGCGGTGTGGTAGCGGTCGGACAGGTCTTCGTCGGTCACGTCGCGCACGCCGCCGGTGCATTCGGTCACGTCCTGACCTGTCATCTCGAAATGTACGCCGCCGGGCACTGTGCCTTCGGCGCGGTGAATGGCAAAGAACTCGCGCACCTCGCGCAGCACGCTTTCGAACGGGCGGGTCTTGTAGCCCGAGGCCGACTTGATCGTGTTGCCGTGCATCGCATCGCAGGACCACACGACGTTGGCGCCCTCTTCCTTGACCGCCTTGATCAGGCGCGGCAGATGCTCGGCCACCTTGCCCGCACCAAAGCGCGCGATCAGCGTCAGCTTGCCCGCTTCGTT
>JAHDCH010000184.1:3280-5749 GCA_020629995.1 Pseudaestuariivita sp.
AAGTCCAGCTCGTTGATGATGTCGCCGCGGTAGCTGGGCAGCTCAATGCCGTCCTTGACCTCGGTCGGGGCGCTGCGCGGCTTGGCGAACTGGCCGGCCATCCGGCCGATTTTGACCACCGGCACCTTGGCGCCATAGGTCAACACGATCGCCATCTGCAGCATCACCTTGAACGTGTCGCGGATGCCATCGGCGCTGAATTGCGCAAAGCTTTCGGCGCAATCGCCGCCCTGCAGCACAAATGCCTCGCCACGGCTGGCCGCCGCCAGCTGTGCCTTGAGCCGCCGCGCCTCGCCCGCAAAGACAAGCGGCGGATACTGCGCGAGCTGACCTTCAACAGCCTCCAACGCGCCCGAATCCGTATATTCGGGCATCTGAACCCTGGGCTTGCTGCGCCAGTCGGTTTTCTGCCACGTGCTCATCTTTCCGTTTCTCCATCAGAAATAAGGTTTAGGTCCGGTATCTATAAGCGAGCGCTAACGGGCGCGCCACCGGTGATTTTACCCGTGATTTGGGATTGACGCGGCAAATGTGATTTGGTCCAGATCAAACAGCCCCGGCACGCCCTGCGGGGGCAGAATCACGAAGGTCTTTCAAGCCTATGGCGCAGCGCCCTGTCCCCAAAACACAAGAGCTTCCGGATGGGCGCGTTCAGCGCTACGTCTTTTTGCTGCTGGGTGATTTCACGATGCTGTCTTTTGCCAGCGCGATCGAACCTTTGCGCCTGGCCAATCAGCACCTTGGCTACGCCAGTTTCGAATGGCGTCTGGCCAGCGAAACCGGCGAGGCAGCGACCTGTTCGAATGGCACGGTCATGCAGGTGCACATGAGCCTTGATGAGCTGTCCCGCGACGACATCCTGCTGATCTGCGGCGGCATCAACATCCAGCACAACACCACGCGCGCCGTTCTGGCCTGGCTGCGGCGCGAGGCGCGGCGCGGGGTGACCATTGGCGGGCTGTGTACCGCATCGCACACTCTGGCCATGGCAGGTCTGCTGGACGGCAAGCGTGCGACGATCCATTGGGAAAACCAGGACAGCTTTGGCGAGGAATTCCCCGAGGTCGAGCTGTCGAAATCGGTCTTTGTGATGGATGGCAACCGGTATTCCACCGCTGGCGGCACCTCGTCCATCGACCTGATGCTCAAGCTGATTGCCGACCGCCACGACGAAGACCTGGCCAACGCCGTGGCCGATCAGCTGATCTATTCGTCGATCCGCACCGATCAGGACACCCAGCGCCTGTCGATTCCCACCCGGATCGGCGTGCGCCACCCCAAGCTGAGCCAGGTGATCCAGCTGATGGAGCAGAACATCGAAGAGCCGATCAGCCCGTCGATCCTCGCGCAGGATGTGGGCATGTCGACCCGCCAGCTCGAGCGTCTGTTTCGCCGCTACCTGAACCGCAGCCCCAAGCGTTACTACATGGAATTGCGCCTGCAAAAGGCGCGCAACCTGCTGCTGCAGACGGACATGAGCGTGATCAATGTGGCGCTGGCCTGCGGGTTTACGTCGCCGTCGCACTTTTCCAAATGCTACCGCGCGCATTACGACACCACGCCCTACCGCGAACGCGGCACCCAAAGCGCGCGACTGTCGGTATAGCAGGCACATAGCCGGGTGCCGCTGTCAGTAGGCGCCCAGAACCTCGGGCGCGTTCGAATTGAGGCGGAAGTTGATCACAACCAGCTCGGTCCGCGTTTCGTGTAAAAAGGCGGTGTACCACACGTAGCCCGACGGACCCCAATGGGCGCGGACTTCGGTTTTGAACCCCGGCCCAAGCGTTTCTTCTTTCAGGACCGCGCTGTCGGTGAAATCGCGGCTGTAAATGTCGACGAACTGGCCCTGGATCTGGTTCAACTGGTCAATCGTGTATTCATCCCGCCCCCCCAGCCGCAGGATCAGCGCCTTGAACTTGCGCGCGCGGATGTGGGTGTCGACAAACTCGGCATAAGTTTCGTAGCTGGTGAACCGGCTGTCGCGGTCCTGCGCCGTTACAGGCGCGGCCGCCAGAGAGGCCGCCAGCGCCAGACCTGCCAGAACGGATGGAATACGGGGCATGATGTTCAATCTCCGCTGCGTCAAACTGGGACGCACCGGCCAAATGCATATCACGCGCCGGGCGTCACCCGATAGATAGCGCCATTTCCCACGCTGATAAACCAGATCGACCCGTCGGGCGCTTCGCGAATGTCGCGCACACGCAGGGTTTCGTCGCCGGTGATCTGACTGTGTTCTGTCAGCGGATCGCCATCGAGCACGCTGATGTAGTCGAACTTGAGCGAGCCGACAAAGATGTCGCCTTCCCATTCAGGCCAGAGCTTGCCCGAATAGACCATCATGCCCGACGGCGCGATAGAGGGGTCCCAGTACTTGGCCGGTTGCTCCATCCCCTCTTTCTCGGTGCCTTCGCCGATCTTGCCGCCCGAGTAATGCTCGCCATACGAGATGACAGGCCAGCCGTAGTT
>JAHDCH010000185.1:0-1151 GCA_020629995.1 Pseudaestuariivita sp.
TCTTCGTGGTTGTAGGCATAGGCCCAGACCAGACCGCGGTCGAACCAGGTTTGCGCCGCCGGAACGGTCGACGCCGGCCGGCTGTGCGATCCCAGATCAAACGGATAGGGTGTCATCCAGCGCCCCCCCTCAGGCGTGCCTTTGGCCAACCTTGCCGGTGGGGGCGGGCAAAATCAACAGCCGGGACAGCCGCTGCAGAGCTGTCCCGGCCTATCAGGACGCCGGTCTAAGGAGAGCATCCAGACACACGGTCGTCCGGATATTCTGCCATTATGCGACGTTGGTCGGAGCCGTGTTCAGCGGATCGGCCGGAATGGGGCCGGTCATGTCGCCGTCGCGGGTCACGTCGTCGATCACCGTGTCGTAGCCAAGGTCTTCGAGCGAGGCGAGCGTCATCGACGAGACATAGTTGGACCCGTTGACATATCCGGTCGCCAGTTCGTTGCCGAACAGCTCTTCGTCCCAGTGGCCGCCGGCTGTACCGCTGCCACCGTGGGTTTCGACGGGCACGCCCGATGCGGATCCCGCATCATTGGCCGCAATGTCCGCGAATTCGGAGTTGTAGGCCGCGGTGGCATTTGCACCGGTAAAGCGCAGGTCGCCGCCTTCAACCGAGCCCGACGTCAGGCCGACATAGGACCACATCGTGCCAAGACCCAGCGTGTGCAGCATCTCGTGCAGGATGATGTCGTCCCACAGGCCGTTGTCGTTGTAGTAGTCGGCATCGGCGATGTCGAATTCCATGATCCCGGTGACGGGCAGGGGCGCATCACCGCCGCGCACCACCGTCGGCCCGGCTTGGCCAAGCACCCCGCCCGCGCCGTCGATATCAGTCAGTCGCGCTTCGATGCGGATGTCGTCGACGTTATAGTCGCCGCCCACGTCGGGAATGTCGGCCAGGATCACGTCGCTGATGTATTCAGCGGCATCGACAAAGGCCTGCTGCAACTCGGGCGTCCAGGTGCCTTCGAACTGGATCTCGACGTTAAAGCCGCCTTCCTCGCCGCTGATGTAGGACGTCATCAGCTCGGGCGTCACCGGCTCTTCGGGCGTGGGCTCAACGGGCTCTTCCGGTGCCGGGTCTACCGGCTCTTCGGGCGTGGGTTCTACCGGCTCTTCAGTGCTGCCGCCTTTGCCACCGCCTTTACCAC
>JAHDCH010000185.1:1251-5708 GCA_020629995.1 Pseudaestuariivita sp.
GGCGTGGGTTCTACCGGCTCTTCAGTGCTGCCGCCTTTGCCACCGCCTTTACCACCGCCCTTGGGGCTGCCGTCGTCGGTGCTATCGCCGCCACGCGGACCGCCGCCACGGGGCGATTCGGTGTCCGTCTTGTCTTTGCGTGCCTCAAGGATGAGGTCGATGATGTCGGCATCGTCATCCTCATCTGCGTAAAGGGTATCGTCTTCGGCGTGATCGTCGTGGCCGTAGTCCGCGGGCAGCTGGAACGGCCCATTGGCCAGCCAGTCAGGCACGTTGCCTGCCGCAACGCTCAGCCCGGGCGCTTGGCCTGCGGGATGATCGTGATCGTCCTCGTGATCGTGATCGTGGCTGTGGCTGTGGCCATGCCCGTTTTCCGCTTGCGGCGGCAGATCGACATCGTCGGCGTGCAGCGCGCCCACGTACACGCCCGGCTCCAGCGCGATCACGTCGTTGCCATCGCTGTCCTGAGCGACAACAGGTTCGAGATCGTCCAGCATGTTGCCGGCATTGGCCGCTCCGCCCGCTGCGCGGTCATCCAGATCTTTTGCCTCATCCGGCAGATCGCTGTCGTCGGTCGCCGTATTCAAGCCAACAGCAGAAGCAGGCAGCATCGCGCCCAGGGCAAGCAGCAGTCCAATCACAACATGTCTCCAATTCTCCCAAGTGTTGGCGGAGACATGCGGCCCAGTCTGGGGCGGAAATGTGATGGCCCCGGGGAAAACCGGGGCCTTAGTTTCCAATCAAGGAAAAATAAGTCAAAAACCGCCGCAAAGTTCGCACAATTTGAACATTGCAGCGGCTTGGTTCTATTCGGCGGCCACTTTGATCACCGGCTCCATGCGCGCCAGGATGTCATCGGCGAGGTGGCATTTGACCTGATGACCTTCGGCCAAGGTGCGGACCGGGGGCACTTCGGTTTCGCATTTCCCACCCGGCACATCCGCCTTCCAGCGGCAGCGCGTCTGGAACGGACAGCCCGGCGGCGGGTTCATCGCCGACGGGATATCACCCTCCAGCACGATGTGCTGTTTCTCGATCGAGGTATCCGCGATGGGCACCGCGCTCAGCAAGGCCTCGGTATAGGGGTGATAGGGCGGGGCAAAGACCTGGTCGGTTGTGCCCAGCTCGACCACGTGGCCCAGGTACATGACCATCACCCGGTCGGACAGATAGCGCACGATGCTGAGGTCGTGACTGATGAACAGCAGCGTGGTCTTTTCTTCGCGCTGAATTTCCATCAGCAGGTCCGTGACCGCCGCCTGGACCGACACGTCCAGCGCCGACACAGGCTCGTCCGCGACCACAATCCGTGCGCCGCCTGCAAATGCGCGGGCGATGCCGACCCTTTGCTTTTGGCCGCCCGACAGCTGGCGCGGCATCCGGTCTGCAAAGGCGCGGGGCAGCTTGACCAGGTCCAGCAGCTTGAGCATCCGTTCGCGCCTCTCGGCCTCGGTGTTGCCGATGCCAAAGATTTCCAGCGCGCGCATGATCTGCCGGCCCACGGTCATGGACGGGTTCAGCGTGTCGAACGGGTTCTGGAACACCATCTGCACGTCCGACACGGTCTTGGTGTCGCGCTCCTGGATCGGGATGTCGCCGATCGGGCGGTTGTCGAGGATGATATCCCCCTCGGTCGCCGTCTCAAGGCCCATCAGCACCTTGGCAAAGGTGGATTTGCCACAGCCCGATTCCCCAACGATGGCCAGCGTTTCGCTTTCGCGCGCTTCAAAGCTGAGCGTCTCGTTGGCCTTGACGACCTTCTTGTTGCCGCCTCCGAACAGCGCGCTGGCGGCGACCTCGTAGTATTTCTTGAGGTTGTCCATCTTGAGCACGACGTCGCCCACTTCGGCCTTTTCCCGGGTCTCGGTCACTTCCATCGGCGCGTGCCAGTCGATTTCCTGGAACTTGAGACAGCGGGTTTCGTGCCGGTCATCGCCGATGATCGGGTACATCGGCACCGCCTTGTCCTCGTTGCACAGCCCCTCTTCGAAATAATCGCAGCGCGGTCCAAAATTGCAGCCGGGCGGACGCTCGTGCGGCAGTGGAAAGTTGCCCGGGATCGCCTTCAGCGGGCGCGACGTCTTGTCGGCGCCGGGCAGGGGGATCGACCGGAACAGCGCTTGCGTGTAGGGGTGCTGCATCTTGTCAAAGACGTCTTCGATGCTGCCGGTCTCGACGGTTTCGCCCGAATACATCACGCACAGCCGGTCGCAGGTTTCCAGCACCAGCCCAAGGTTGTGACTGATGAACAGCATCGAGGTCCCGTACTTCTTGCCCAGATCCTTGACCAGCTCGACCACGGCCGCCTCGACCGTGACGTCCAGCGCGGTGGTCGGCTCGTCCAGGATCAGCAGGCTGGGTTTGGACATCAGCGCCATGGCGATCACGATGCGCTGCTGCTGTCCGCCCGACAGCTGGTGCGGGAACGAGTTCAGCATCCGCTCGGGGTCGGGCAGGCGCACGTCGGTCACCACCTCCAGCGCGCGGGCATAGGCCTCTTTTTCGTCCACACCCTCGTGGATCATCGGCACTTCCATCAGCTGCTTGCCGATCCGCATCGCGGGGTTCAGGCTGGCCATCGGCTCCTGATAGATCATCGCGATCTCGGAGCCCCGGATGTCCCTCAGTTCCTCGGCGCTCATCTGACCCAGATCTCGCCCTTTGAACTTGATCGATCCACCCACGACGCGCCCGTTCACCCCAAGGTCCTGCATGACCCCCAGCGCCACGGTCGACTTGCCGCAGCCGGATTCGCCAACCAGCCCCATCGCTTCGCCCGGTTGCACGATACAGGTGAAATCCATCACCGCCGGAATTTCCCGCAGCCGGGTAAAGAACGAAATCGACAGGTTCTCGATCTCGAGGATCGGGCCGTCGTACTCTTGCTTTGCCATCTCTCAGTCCTCCCAACGGACCTGTGCCAGAGATCTACTTCTTCTGGCCAAAAATATCCCGGGGGGTCCGGGGGGCTGGCCCCCCGGTCCGCCCTTCATCAATCGCGCAGGCTTTCCTCGCGCAGACCATCGGCCAACAGGTTCAGCCCCAGAACCAGCGTCACCAGCGCGATCGCCGGCGCCAGCGGCGCGTGGGGATAGGCGCTCAGCAACCTGCGGCCCGCGTTGATCGTGGTGCCCCAATCCGGGCTTTCGGGCGGCAGGCCCAGGCCAAAGAAACCCAGCGTGCCCAAAAGGATCGTGGCATAGCCAATCCGCAGACAGAAATCGACGATCAGCGGCCCCCGTGCGTTGGGCAGAATTTCCCACAGCATGATGTACCACGGGCCTTCGCCCCGCGTCTGCGCCGCAGCGACGTAGTCCCGCGTCTGGATGTCCAGCGTCAGGCCCCGCACGATCCGGAACACGGTGGGCGAGTTGACGAAGACCACCGACACGAACACCACCAGGATCTCGCCCGGGACATCAAACCCGTCCAAAAACCCCGGCAGCAGCGCGACCTTGGTGCCCACTTCGGACACCAGCGACAGGTACAGCCAGAGCGCCACGATCATCACCAGCGGGAACACAACGTTGATGATCTCGGGCCGCGTGCGATAGCGCGAATACATCAGCACGCACAGAAACAGCACCGGGAACACAAACAGGAACGCCGCCATATAGTTCGGCATGCCCGTCGCGATGATCTCGGGCGTGACCAGCAAAAAGAACAGCAAGATCACCGGAAAGGCGAGGATCAGGTTCGACAGGAACGACAGCACCGTGTCGAACGTGCCGCCGAAATATCCCGCCGGCAGGCCCAGCACGATGCCGACCATAAAGGCAAACAGGGTCGCCAGCGGCGCGATCAGGATCACGATCCGGCTGCCCGATACCATCCGGCTGAACACGTCCCGCGCCAGGGCGTCACCGCCTAGAAGATAATATTCGTAGATGCCGTCTTCGGCGCCCGAAATGCCCGTGCCCGGCACCTTGTTCTTCATCCCGGAAATCTGCGCCAGAGGATCATGGGTCATGATCATGTTGCCAAAGATCGCCGTGAACACCCAGAACATCACCAGCGCAAAGCCAATCATGCCAATCGTGCTGTCGAACAGCTTGCCGTACAGGCCCAGCTTGCGCTTGAACATGATCGACAGGACAAATGTTGCGATCAGCGCGATCCAGACGGGCGTGAACTGCCCGACCACGCGCACAAGGATTTCACCCCAGCTCAAAGGATCCATATCTCAAGCCTCCCTTAGCTGACGCGAATGCGCGGGTTGAGGAACACATAGCCGATGTCGGATATGAGCTGCGTCACCAGCACCACCACAACGGCCACCACCGAACAGGCCAGCAGCATGTCGATGTCGTTGTTGCCCGCCGCCTGCACCAGGAGCCAGCCAAAGCCTTTGTAGTTGAACAGCGTCTCGACAATCACGACACCGTTCAATAGCCACGGAAACTGCAGCATGATGACGGTGAAAGGCGCGATCAGCGCGTTGCGCAGGGCGTGTTTCA
>JAHDCH010000186.1 GCA_020629995.1 Pseudaestuariivita sp.
CTTTGTTCAGCGGGCCTAGACCGCCGCCAAGATCATCGTGGGGATGATCAAGGACCAACGGAGAAATCCATGACTTTCGTGAAACTCAGCGCTTCTGCCTTGGCCATTGCTGCCGTGACGGCCACCACTGCCGCCGCCCGTGATCAGGTGCAGATCGCAGGTTCGTCGACCGTGCTGCCCTATGCGTCGATCGTGGCCGAATTGTTCGGCGACAACACCGACTTCCCGACACCGGTCGTGGAATCGGGCGGCTCGTCGGCAGGCCTCAAACGCTTTTGCCAGGGTGTTGGAACCGAGCACACCGACATCGCCAACGCCAGCCGCGCGATCCGCGAAAAAGAGATCAAGGCCTGCGCCGAGAACGGCGTGACCGACATCATCGAAGTGCGCATCGGCTATGACGGCATCGTCTTTGCCTCGCAAACCAATGGCCCGGCTTTTGACGCCTTCACCCAGTCGGACCTGTTCAACGCGCTGGCCCCCAAGGTGATGGTTGACGGCAAGCTGGTCGACAACCCCTACACCAAATGGTCGGATTTCAACGCTGATCTGCCCGATGCCGAAATCCTGGCTTTCATCCCCGGCACAAAGCACGGCACGCGCGAAGTCTTCGAAGAGAAGGTGATCGCGGTGGGCTGCGAACAGACCGGCGCCATGGAGGCGATGATCGCGGGCGGCATGTCCGAAGACGACGCCGAAGATGCCTGCCTCGAGGTGCGCACCGACGGCCGCAGCGTGGACATCGACGGTGACTACACCGAAACGCTGGCCTCGATCGATGCCAATCAAAACGCCATCGGCGTGTTTGGCCTGTCGTTCTACGAGAACAACACGGACAAGCTCAAAGTGGCTACGATGGCCGGTGTCGCTCCGTCGACCGAAACCATCGCCGCGGGTGAATATCCCGTGTCGCGCCCGCTGTTCTTCTACATCAAGAAGGCGCATATCGGCGTGATCCCGGGGCTCAAGGAATTCGCGCAATTCTTCGTCGCAGACGAGCTGTCGGGCCCCGATGGTCCGCTGGCACAATACGGCCTTGTGTCCGACCCCGAACTGGCCGCGACCCAGGCCAAGATCGACGCCGAAGACACCATGAACTGATCGGCATGTCCGATCCCGGGGGCGGCATATTCAGCCGCCCCTTTGCTGCCTTTTAGGACCTTTTCCAAGACGACCCCGGGGGGTTTGATGCCTGTACTCTGGCTGTTTCTGATCGTTCTGGCGGTTGCCATTCTGGGCTATCTGCTGGGCCGTGCGCGTGCGCTGTCCGCAGCGCCCGAAGGCCGGCGCGGCCTGCATTCGCTGCCGGTCTATTATGGGGCCAATGTCGCTCTCAAAGTGCTGGTGCCCGCCTTGGGCATCCTGATCCTGTGGCTGTTGGTGCAGCCTTTTGTGATCGACAGGGCCGTGTCCGGCACCATCCCCGACAGCGACATCGCCGAGGGCGCCTCGCGCGGGCTGGTCATGTCCGAAGTGGCGCGGGTGGCGGACGGTGTCAAAGCCGCCGTGGGTGCAGGCACAATGCCCGCCGCCATGGCCGCGGATCCCAGCCCCGATCTGGAGGCCGTGACGCAGGCGCTGAAAGACGCAGGCCAGGTTGTCACCGGCGATGTGACGCAGACCGTCTTTGCCGCCGCGCAGAAATACAATGCCATGGCCGCGCAAGGTGGCCTTTACATGACCATTTTGGTTTTGCTGGCCGCCGCTGCCGGCTGCGTCATGGGCCTGCACGAGGCCAAGCCCGATTTCCGCGCCCGCAACGTGGTTGAAAAAGGCATCCGCGCACTGCTGATCGCGGCGGCATCGATTGCGATCCTGACGACCGTGGGAATCGTGCTGTCGCTGATCTTCAACACGGTTGAATTCTTCCGCCTGTACCCGGCGTCGCAGTTCTTTTTCAGCCTGGAATGGGCGCCGTCCTTTTCGGGGCGCGGCGGCGCGTCCGAGCTGGGCATCCTGCCGCTGCTGTGGGGCACGCTGTACATTTCCTTCGTGGCGCTGGCGGTGGCTGTGCCCATCGGGCTTTTTGCCGCGATCTATCTCAGCGAATACGCCTCGCCGCGCCTGCGCGCGGTGGCCAAGCCGCTGCTGGAAGTGCTGGCCGGTATTCCGACCATTGTCTACGGCCTCTTTGCGCTGCTGACGGTGGGCCCGCTGCTGGTCAGCGTGTTTGGCGATGGCGGGTATCTGGGCGTCAGCTGGCAAGGCGGCGGCCGCGCGGTGATGACCGCGGGGCTGGTGATGGGGATCATGCTGATCCCGTTTGTGTCGTCGCTGTCCGATGACATCATCAACGCGGTGCCTCAGGCGATGCGCGACGGGTCTTATGGCCTGGGCGCGACGCAATCCGAAACGATCAAGCAGGTGGTCCTGCCCGCGGCGCTTCCGGGCATCGTGGGCGCGATCCTTCTGGCAGCCAGCCGCGCCATTGGCGAGACGATGATCGTGGTCCTTGGGGCTGGGGCGGCAGCGCGCCTGTCGCTCAACCCGTTCGAGGCGATGACCACCGTCACCGCCAAGATCGTCAGCCAGCTGACCGGCGACAGCGACTTTGCCTCGCCCGAGGCGCTGGTCGCCTTTGCGCTTGGCATGTCGCTGTTTGTCATCACGCTGGGGCTGAACGTGGTCGCGCTGGCCATCGTGCGCAAATACCGGGAGCAATACGACTGATGTCTGACGCAAGCATGGACAGCACCGCACCGCGCCAATCGCGCACCTTGCTGGAAACCGACGCCCGCACCCGCCGCCGCAACGCCGCTGAAAAGCGATTCCGCATGTACGGTCTGGCCGCCATCGGCATTGGCCTGTTCTTTCTGATCGTGCTGGCGGCGTCGATCCTGCGCTCGGGCCTTCCGGCCTTTACCCAGACCGTTCTGAGCGTTGATTTCGTCCTGACTCAAGAGCAGTTCGACAAGGCCGAAGGCACCTTGTTCAAGACCAAGGCCTACGAAGGCTATTTCAACGCTGCGCTGGTCAGCCAGTTGCAAAGCCAGGGACTCGAGGCCGAAGTGGACGCCAAGGCGGCCGAGCGGATCCTGGGCAAGACAGGCAGCACGATCCGCGAATTCTACCGTGCCAACCCCGATCAGCTTGGGCAGGAGGTGCGCTTTGACCTGTCCGTCTCAAGCCGGGTGGATGGCTATTTCAAAGGCCGCGTGACGCGCGACGGCTTTGTCGAAAGCCGGTTCCTGATGCTGGCCGATCTGGATCTGGTCGATGCGCTGACCGAAGGCGGCATCATCCGCCAGCAGTTCAACTGGAACTTTGTCACCGGCGCCGACAGCGGCGTGGACAATCCCGGCGGTGCGGGCATCGGCGCGTCGGTCGTCGGGTCGTTCTTCATGATGCTGGTGGTGCTGGTTCTGTCGCTGCCCATCGGCGTGGCCGCGTCGATCTATCTTGAGGAATTTGCCCCGCAAAACCGGTTCACCGACCTGATCGAGGTGAACATCTCGAACCTGGCCGCAGTGCCGTCCATCGTGTTCGGCATCCTCGGGCTTGCGGTGTTCATCCAGTTCATGCACCTGCCGCAATCGGCGCCTCTGGTGGGCGGGCTGGTGCTGACGCTGATGACCTTGCCGACGATCATCATCTCGACTCGCGCTTCGCTCAAGGCGGTGCCGCCGTCGATCCGCGACGCGGCGCTGGGGTTGGGTGCATCCAAAATGCAATCGGTGTTCCATCACGTCTTGCCTCTGGCCGCGCCCGGCATCCTGACGGGCACCATCATCGGTCTGGCACAGGCTTTGGGCGAAACGGCGCCGCTGCTCTTGATCGGGATGGTCGGCTTTGTGGCGCGCGGCTATCCCGAAACCTTTGCTGCCGGCTTTACCGATCCCAACTCGGCCATGCCGGCGCAGATCTACACCTGGGCCAGCCGCGCTGACGCAGGCTTTTACGAAAAGGCCTGGGGCGGCATTATCGTGCTGCTGCTGTTCCTGCTGACGATGAACATCATCGCCATCATTTTGCGCCGGCGATTTGAACGTCGCTGGTGAGGAGGCTAAAGCCATGAACGACATGCGCATCATCGAAAGGGGCACCCTGGTGAACGACATCAAAATCTCGGCCAAGGGCGTACAGGTCTATTACGCGGACAACCACGCGATCAAGGATGTGGATGTCGAGATCGAGGACAAGACCGTCACCGCCTTCATCGGCCCCTCGGGCTGTGGCAAGTCGACCTTCCTGCGCTGCCTCAACCGGATGAACGACACGATCGACATCTGCCGGGTCGAAGGCCATATCGCCATCGACGGACAGGACATCTACGACCCGCAGGTCGATCCGGTGCAACTGCGCGCCAAGGTGGGCATGGTGTTTCAGAAACCCAACCCGTTCCCCAAGTCGATCTATGACAATATCGCCTATGGCCCGCGCATCCACGGCCTTGCCCGCAACAAGGCCGAGCTGGACGAGATCGTCGAGAAATCACTGCGCCGCGGCGCGATCTGGGACGAGGTCAAGGACCGCCTTGATGCGCCCGGCACCAGCCTGTCGGGTGGCCAGCAGCAGCGCCTGTGCATCGCCCGCGCCGTCGCGACCGAGCCAGAGGTCCTTTTGATGGACGAGCCGTGCTCGGCGCTCGACCCCATCGCAACCAGCCAGGTCGAAGAGCTGATCGACGAGCTGCGCCAGAGCTTTTCGGTGGTGATCGTCACCCACTCGATGCAGCAGGCCGCGCGGGTCAGCCAAAAGACGGCGTTCTTCCACCTCGGCAACCTCGTGGAATACGGCGAGACGGGCAAGATCTTTACCAACCCCGAAGACAGCCGCACCGAAAGCTACATCACCGGCCGGATCGGATAAGGGACCAGACCCATGCAGGAAAAGCATATCGCATCCGCCTTTGATCGCGATCTCGAAGCGATCCAGGCCATGATCATGAAGATGGGCGGCCTTGTTGAGGCGTCGATCACCGAAGCGGCCACCGCTCTGGCGACCCGTGACGAAGAGCTGGCCGAAACCGTGCGCCGCAACGACCGCGCCATCGATGACCTGGAAGAAAGGGTCAACGACGAGGCGGCCCGCGTCATCGCCCTGCGCGCGCCCACGGCCATCGACCTGCGCATGATCCTCAGCGTGATGAAGATCGCCGCCAGCCTCGAACGGATTGGCGACATGTCGAAAAACATGGCCAAGCGCACCGGGGTTCTGGTGCAATTGCCGCAGATCAACGGATCGAACAAGGCGCTGAAACGCATGGCGCGCGAGGTCGAGCTGATGCTCAAGGATGCGCTCGACAGCTATATCCAGCGCGATGCGGAACTGGCGCAGGACGTGATCAACCGCGATGGCGATGTCGACCAGATGTACAACGCGCTGTTCCGCGAATTCCTGACCTTCATGATGGAAGACCCGCGCAACATCACCGCCTGCATGCACCTGCATTTCATCGCCAAGAATATCGAACGCATGGGCGACCATGTCACCACGATCGCGGAACAGGTCATCTTTCTGGTGTCGGGCCGCACGCCCGAGGCGGACCGCCCCAAGCATGACCTGACCTCGTCTTCCGCCGCGGCCTTTGACGGCTCGCAAGAAGGGTAGGGGCCGGGCATGAGCACCCAGCCAACCGTTCTGGTCGTCGAGGACGAGGCCGCGCAGCGCGAGGTCCTGTCCTACAACCTGGAAGCCGAAGGGTTTCGGGTCGTGCGCGCCGAAAGCGGTGACGAGGCGATCCTGCGCATCCACGAGGACGCGCC
>JAHDCH010000187.1 GCA_020629995.1 Pseudaestuariivita sp.
ATGCCGCCGTCACCGCCGACGGGGGCGAGATTGGCCGCGCGCAGGCGCTGCAGGCCCGCGCCTCGGGCCTCGATCCGCATACGGACATGAACCCGGTTCTGCTCAAGCCCGAAACCGACGTGGGCGCGCAAGTTGTGGTGCAAGGCAAGCGCCTCACCACGGCGCGCGCGCGCGACTATGCCAAGCTAAAGCCCAAACTGCTCGACGCGGTGCTGGACAGTTTCACCCGGCTCAAGGCGGCTCATGATCTGGTGATCGTCGAAGGCGCCGGCAGCCCGGCCGAGGTGAACCTGCGCGCCGGCGACATCGCAAACATGGGCTTTGCCCGTGCAGCCGATGTGCCGGTGATCCTGATCGGCGACATTGACCGCGGCGGAGTGATCGCCCAGATCGTCGGCACGCAGGCGGTCATCGATCCCGCAGATGCGGCCATGATCCAGGGCTTTGTGATCAACAAGTTCCGCGGCGATGTTTCGCTTTTCGACGATGGCTACGCGTTGATTGCGCAGACAACCGGCTGGCGCGGTTATGGCACCGCGCCGTGGTTTGCAGATGCGCACAAACTGCCTGCCGAAGATGCGTTGGACTTGCCGAAAGTCAGCGGTGGAGAAGGGCTCAATATCGCAGTGCTCGCGCTCAGCCGGATCGCGAATTTCGATGATATCGACCCGCTGGCCCAGGAGCCGGGGGTGCGCCTGTCGATGGTGCGCGCCGGTCAGGCGATCCCGGGCGACACCGACCTGGTGATCCTCCCGGGGTCCAAATCCACGCGTGGCGATCTGGCCTTTTTGCGCGCGCAGGGCTGGGACATCGACCTTGCCGCACATCACCGGCGCGGCGGGCGCATTCTGGGTATCTGCGGTGGCTACCAGATGCTGGGACAAGAGGTGAGCGATCCAGAGGGAATCGAAGGCGCGGCAGGTACCGAACCGGGCCTTGGCCTTTTGGACGTGTCGACGGTGATGACACCGGACAAGTCCCTCACGCAGGTCACCGCGCGGCACGCCGCATCCGGGCAGGACTTTTCCGGATACGAGATTCACATCGGCCAGACCGATGGCCGCGACTGCCAGCGCCCGTTCGGCTTTGTCGCAGAACAGCCCGAAGGCGCGATGAGCCTCGATGGCCGTGTCATGGGAAGCTACCTGCACGGGATGTTCTCGGATGACGGTTTTCGTGCGGCCTTTCTGGCGGCGCTTGGCGCGCCCACCTCGGCGCTGGCCTACGGCGCCGAGGTCGAGGCGACGCTCGAGGCGCTGGCCGACCACCTTGAGGCGCATCTGGACGTGTCAGGTATTCTGGACGCGGCTCGCTAAAGTCCCAGCGCGTGTTCCAGCTGCTGCCATTCGGCCGCGCTGCCCGGCAGGCCCAGGCGCAGCCAGCTGTCCGAATAGGGAAAGATCCGCGACCAGACGCGCCCCTTGGCCAAGCGCGCCTGCGCCGCTTGCGCATCGCCCGTATCGTACAAGCGGAACAGCGCCGTGCCGCCCATGTAGCGCCAGCCGGCCGCGGCGGCGATCCGGTCGGCGCGGTCGGCGTCGCCTGTCAGCCGCGCGCGCGTGGCCTCGGCCCAGTCCGCATCGGCCAAGGCACGCGCACCGATGTCCAGCGCGGGGCCGTTGACGGCCCAGGGGCCGGCCTCTTCGCGCAGCGCCATCAGCAGGCGCGCAGGCCCCAGTGCAAAGCCCAGGCGCAGCCCGGCCAGCCCATAGAACTTGCCGAACGAGCGCAGCACCACGACATTGTCCAGCCCGTCCAGAGCAGGGCACAGCGACATGTCGGGCGTCGGGTCGGCAAAGCTTTCGTCCACGACCAGCGTCCCGACCTGCCCGGCCAACGCGATCAGGTCAGAGGGTGGCACCACCCGGCCATCGGGGTTGTTGGGATTGACCACGACCGCCAAAGCGGCGCCGCCGAGGTCCTTCGCATGGGCCGCCTCGCGCACCGTCCAGCCGGCGGCGCGGGCGCTGGCGGCATGTTCGTTGTAGGTGGGGGTCACAATCGCCATCTCGGCGGGCGGCAGGATGCGGGGCAGCAGCTGGATGGGCTGGGTTGCACCGGCCAGCGGCAAGATCGGCGCGTCGGTCCGGTAGGCCTGCCGCGCAGCATCGCACAAGGCCTGCATCGCCAGATCGGTGGGCAGGTCGGCCCAGGCCCCCGGGGCAACCGGACCCGCCGGGTAGGGCACGCGGTTGATCCCCGTCGACAGGTCCAGCCAATCGCTTTGCGCGCCGCCAAAGGCCGCCATGGCCGCGCCGATGTTTCCGCCGTGATCACGCATGCAGCACCACTCCCGCCAGAGCCAGCAGGACCGCCATGGCCGCCAGCGCCCGCCAGTAAAGCCTTAGCGCGCGGGCAATGTCACGCGGCGCCGGGTCCGCGCCAGCCGCATTGACGTAAGGATCCTGTGTCGGCCCCGTCTCGTACTCGCGCGGGCCGGACAGACGCAGGCCCAAGGCACCTGCCATCGCGGCTTCGGGCCAGCCTGCGTTGGGCGAGCGGTGGCGCCGCGCATCTGCCCGCATCGCGCCCAGGGCGGCCCGGGGCGCTGCGCTGACGCAGGCAAACAGAGCTCCGGTCAGGCGCGCCGGGATCCAGTTGACCACATCGTCCAGCCGCGCGGCGGCCCATCCAAAGGCTTCGTGCCGTGGGGTGCGATAGCCAATCATACTGTCCAGCGTGTTGATCATCTTGTACCCGGCAATCCCCGGCAGACCCAGCAGCGCGCCCCAGAAAAGCGGTGCGGTGATGCCGTCCGATGTGTTTTCGGCGAGGCTTTCGATTGCGGCGCGGGCGATGCCGGTGCCGTCCAGCCGCGTTGTGTCCCGCCCGACGATCATCGCCACTGCGCTGCGTGCGGTTTCGGTGTCTCCTCGCGCCAGCGGCTTTGCCACTGCGCGCACGTGATCGGCCATGGACCGCGCCGCGACCAGTGGCCAGGCCAGCACGGCCAGAATCACGCCAGACACCCAGCCGCCCGGCAACAAAGCGGTGATTGTCGCGGCCAAGGCCATGGCGAGCGCCACCAGCAGCAGTGTCATCACGGCCCCCGCCGCGCGGCGTATGCTGCCCGTGTCATCGGCCCGGTTCAGCCAGCGGTCGCCCGCAGCGATCGCCGCGCCGGCCCATGTGACCGGATGCCCGATCCGGGCGAACAGCCGCGTTGGCCAGCCCAGGCACAGATCTATCCCAAGCGCGATCAGCATGATCAAGGGCGCGCTCATGGCCGGACCTCGAATCGGGTCAGGTGCGTGTAGCCGGCCTCGGCCAGCGCGTGGGCCGCGTGGCGCGGGATCGCCCTGGGGCGGAACAGAAAGGCGCGCGCAGATCCGGTGTGAGCGCTCGCATATCCCAACGCACCAAGGGTGGTGCACAGGCCGTCTGTCGGGTCATCAGCTGGACCGCGCAAGGACGCGTTGCGCTGCGCGCTTTCGCGGGCAAGCGCGGCGGCCCGGGGCGCATCACGCGCCGCACAAGCTTCGGTCCAGGGCGCGAAGAGGTCTGCGATATCTGCAAATGCGCTGTCCGTGGCCCGCGTCCTGACCGGCGGCCCCCAGAGGCCCCCCAGCACGCTGAAGGCGGGTGGTGCGGGCAGCGCTCGCACTGCGCGGCCCCGGCGCGAGGCCCAGAGACGGCGCGCGGGAGCGCTGAACATCAGGGGGTCACTGGCCCCTTCGGCAGCCAGGCAGGCGCGGATCACCCGGGCCTGGCTGTTCTGTCCGGCCAGCCGCGCCAGCGCGATCAGCGCAGCGGTCGACACGCCGCAGCCCGCGCCAGCCGGGAATTGCGCGCAGATCTCGATCTGGCCGACAAGCGGCGTGCCCAAGGCGCTGGCAAAGCGGGTCAGCGCGGCGCGGGGCAGGGGCGCGTTGGTGGCAAACCCGGTATCCAGGATGCGCCGCGCCTTCACCTGAGCCGTCACGCAAGGCAGCGTCACCAGCGCGACCGGCCCCTTGGGCCCGATGCGTCCTTGCAGGAATTCGCCAAAGTGGCCCGTGACCCGGGCTTCAGCCGCCATGGGCCGGGCCCCAGTTGACGCGCATGATGGCCCATGGGCCTCCGCCAAGGCTGCGCAGATGCGTGACCGACCAGTTGCTGACCGCAAAGCTCAGCCCCGCCTCGACCGAGGTCAGCGCCAGCCCGAGCGTTGCGCGGATCACGCCTGCATGTGCCACCAAAGCCACCTTTCCCTCTCGCGCCGACAAATCGCGCAGCGCGGGGGCGATCCGGTCTGCCACCTGAAAAAAGCTTTCTCCGCCTTTGGCGCGGTGGGCGGCCAGATCGTAGGGGGCAAGCGGTCCCAGATCGGGCAGATCCGCGTAGGCCATGCCCTCCCATTCTCCGAAATCCTGCTCCCAGAACGCTTCGGTGATCTGTGGCTCTTGGCCCGGCCAGATCGCCTCTGCCGTGGCGCGGCATCTTTGGGCGGGCGACGTCACCAGATGGTCTGGCGTTCCGCAATAGGCCGCCGCCGCCGCCGCGGCCGCGCTGTCCGACGTGTCGGCGGCTACGTCGCGCCGGCCCGCCATGATCCCCGGTTCGGTCACCGGTGCGTGGCGAATGAGGTAGAGGTCGGTCGCGGTTGCGGCGTGCAAAGTCGCATCTCCCCGGTTGCGGTTGGCGCGTTTGTGGTGTCTGTCGGCCTCATGAGCAAGACGATTTTGGTCACTGGCGGTGCCCGTTCGGGCAAAAGCCGCATCGCGGAAGGGCTGGCGCAAGGCTTTGGCCCGCGCGTGACCTATATCGCCACGGCGCAGGCCTGGGATGACGAGATGCGCGCGCGGATCGCAGACCATGCCGCGCGGCGCGGGCCGGAGTGGACGACGGTCGAGGCGCCGGTCGATCTTGGCGCTGCGCTGGATGCCTGCGACGGGCCTTGCCTGATCGATTGCCTGACGCTGTGGCTGACGAATCTGATCCTGGCCGAAGCCGATTGGGAAGCCGCCACTGATGGTCTGGTGACACGGATCGAAAACGCCGCTGCGCCGATCGTTCTCGTGACCAACGAGGTTGGCATGGGGATCGTACCCGACAACGCTCTGGCCCGCCGGTTTCGCGATGCGGCCGGCACCGTAAACCAGCGCGTTGCCGTTGCCGTTGATGACCTCTATCTGGCCGTGTCCGGCCATCCTTTGAAGGTGAAATGAAATGACCGCTTTTCCGCTGACCTCCCTTGATGATCTGGTCGGGATGGCCGGATCGCTGCCCGCCGCTGATGCCGCTGCCGCCGCGGCTGCGACGGCGCGGCAGAACAGCCTGACCAAGCCGCCCGGCGCGCTGGGCCGGCTCGAGGATGTGGCGATCTTTGTTGCCGGCTGGCAGGGGGCTGAAAAGCCGGTGATCGACCGGGCGCAGGCGTTGGTTTTTGCCGGCAACCATGGCGTTTGCGCGCAAGGGGTGAACCCCTTTCCGCAGGAAGTCACGGCGCAGATGGTGCTGAATTTTGAAGCGGGCGGTGCCGCGATCAATCAGCTGTCGCGTGCCTCGGGGGCCGAGCTGAAAGTGATCGCGCTGGACCTCGACACCCCGACCGGCGACATCACCCAAGGCCCCGCGATGACCGAGGCCGAAACGCTGGACGCCATGCGCCGCGGATGGGACGCGGTGGATACCGGCGCGCAAATGCTGTGCCTGGGCGAAATGGGCATTGGCAATTCGACGATTGCCGCCGCGCTGGCCGCGGCGGCCTTTGGCGGGGATGCCG
>JAHDCH010000188.1 GCA_020629995.1 Pseudaestuariivita sp.
ATCAGGCGCTGGCGCATTGGTCGCTGGCCGCGATCGAACGCGCCAACCCGGGCACACGGCCCGCGATCTTTCACCCTCACGGCGATGCCAACGAAACGCTCGAGTTGGGCGAAGACGCGGGCGAGGTCATTGATGCGCTGGAAAAGTTGCGCCGCGTGGTGGCCCGCAGGCGACCCCGCCGTGGTCGGCTGCGCGGTGTGATCGTCGTGGTGATGCTGGTCGCGTTTGCCGTGGCGCTGTGGTCGTGGTTGCCGGGCGCTGTCACGGCCCATACGCTTGGCGTTGTGCCCGCCGTCAAACGGGCCGAGATCGGCGCCGCACTGCTGACGCGGATCGAACGCGTCAGCGGCCCACCCTGCGCCGCCCCCGCGGCCCGCGAACCGCTTGCCGCCCTCTCCCGCCGCGTGCTGGGCCAGTCGCGCGGCGACCAACTGACCGTGCTGCGCGCGGGCGTGCAACAGACCGCTCACTTGCCCGGCGGGCGCATCCTGCTGGGCCGCGCCGTGATCGAGGACACCGAAGACCCCAACGTGCCCGCGGGCCATATCATCGCCGAGGCCATGCGGCTCACCTCCTCTGACCCGCTGGGTGCCCTTTTGGCCCATGCTGGCCCGTTTGCCGCGGTGCGCCTGCTGACCACCGGCGCTCTGGATCCCGCCAGCCTTGATGCCTATGCCGAACATCTGGTGATGTCGCCGCCTGCACAGGTGCCCGCAGATGTCCTGCTCAAGGGCTTTGCCGCCGCCGAAATCAGCGCCGTGCCTTATGCCTATGATCTGGATCCGTCCGGCGAACGCACGCTGGACCTGATCGAAGCAGACCCCTTCCAGGGCACCACGCCCCGGCCCGTGCTGCGCGATGCCGACTGGCTGCTGCTTCAGACGATCTGCGAAGGCTGACACGCCCGCGCCTCTGCCCGCCGTCCATTGGCCGCCGGCCGGCCACCGGGCACCAAAATCCAGCGCGGCGCAGCCGCACAATCAGATCACGCGCGGTCAGCCGCGCACAAATGTCAGGTAGTGGGGCGTGCGCCCTTCACGCAGGGCCTTTTGCTCGTACCGGGTCGACGTCCAGTCGCTCCACGGCTGGCGCCAGTCCTCGGGGCCTTCGGCGGTCCAGCGAAAGCCATGGCGCGGCACCTGCTCCAGCGTCTGGCGCACGTAGTCGGGGATATCGGTTGCCACCCGCAGAATGGCACCCGGCTGCATCACCCGCGCCAGCGGCTCGAGATGTTCGGGCGTCACGAACCGGCGGCGATGGTGGCGCTTTTTCGGCCAGGGATCGGGATACAGCAGAAAGGCCCGCGCGACTGATGCCTCGGGCAGCACGTCGAACAGATCGCGCGCATCGCCCGGATGCAGCCGCACGTTCCCCAGATCAGCATCGCGCAGCTTGCCCAGCAGCATGGCAACACCGTTGATATACGGCTCGCAGCCGATCATCCCCACATCGCGGTTGAGCCCCGCCATGTGCACCAGATGCTCGCCCCCGCCAAAGCCGATCTCAAGCCAGAGCGGCTTGCCACCAAACAGCGCGGCGGGGTCCAGAGGCGTACGCTCGGGGTTGTCCTCCCACGTCACGGGGCCGGGCGACAGCGCCGCAAGGTCTTCGTCCAGATAGGCCTTTTGGCTGGGGCGCAGGCCCTTGCCCTTGAACCGTCCGTAAAAGTTGCGCCAGGGCGCGCCGGTGGGATGCTGGGTGTCGTTGCTCATGGCTGAGGGAGGTACAAAGAAGCCAGCTTGCGTGCAACGGGTTTACTCGGGCTTTGGTGGGTCGGCGGGTGTCAGCACTCCGGCGGCCTCCAGCGCAGCGCGGCGCGGATACCACATGCTGCCGCCCCGGTCCTGCAGTGTTTCGATGGCAAAGGCCGCGTCCACCCCGCGCTCCAGATAGAATTGCAGCTCTTCATAGGTTTCGTGCTGCGTGTCCACGTAAAGCCACGACGCAAAATCGAACAGCGTCGACCATCCCTCGTCCTTGCGCCAGCGGTCGTAATAGGCCGATATATCCGCCGCCGACCACGTGCGCTGGTGAAACCCGATGCGCGAGCCGCGCGTCATCTCGCGCCGCGCCCCGCCGAGGAACACATAGGCGCAGGCCGACGCGCACACCCCATCGACCTGCGTTGTCAGACCATAGTCGATCACCACGTCGGCCATCCGGTAGGCGGCATAGATCTTGCCGCCCTGGCTGTTCAGTCGCAGCGTGTCGATGTCGGGATTGGCCTTGAGCAGCTTCAGCAGCCGGTCATGGTCGCCATAGGCGATTTCGGCATCGGGCTGGTCGTCGATGCTTTCGGTGTCAAAGGTCAGCACCGTTTCATCCAGCGTGAACTTCGCCCCGTGATCCGGCGCATCCGCCAGCGCAGGGGCCGTCAGACACAGCGCAAATCCGCAGCGGATGGTCCACCTCATGCCGCCCTCCCAAACGAAAAGAACCCGGGCCTAGTCTAGCCCGGGTTCCTGATGTTCGCCATGGGCGCGCGGTCAGACCGCCTTTTTCAGCGCCTCGGCCAGATCGGTACGTTCCCAGCTGAAGCCGCCGTCGGCCTCGGGCGCGCGGCCAAAGTGGCCGTAGGCCGCGGTGCGCTGGTAGATCGGCTTGTTCAGGCCCAGCGTGGTGCGGATGCCGTTCGGCGTCAGGTCCATCGACGCCGCAATGGCGGCCTCGATGGCTGCCGGGTCAACGTCCGAGGTGCCGTGCAGGTCTGCGTAGATCGACAGCGGCTTGGCCACGCCGATCGCGTAGGACAGCTGGATGGTGCAGCGCTCGGCCAGACCCGCCGCAACGACGTTCTTGGCCAGGTAGCGCGCCGCATAGGCCGCCGACCGGTCCACTTTGGTCGGGTCCTTGCCCGAGAATGCGCCGCCGCCGTGGGGGGCTGCGCCGCCGTAGGTGTCCACGATGATCTTGCGGCCCGTCAGACCCGCGTCCCCGTCAGGGCCGCCGATCACGAACTTGCCGGTCGGGTTCACGTGCCATTCGGTGTCAGCGGACACCCAGCCTTCGGGCAGCACTTCGAGGATGTAGGGTTCGACCACGGCGCGGACGTCAGCGCTGGTCATGCTGGCGTCGAGGTGCTGGGTCGACAGCACGATCGAGGTGACGCCCACGGGTTTGCCGTTTTCGTAGCGGACCGACAGCTGCGATTTGGCGTCGGGGCCAAGCGTCGGCTCGGTGCCGTTCTTGCGCACCTCGGCGAGGCGGCGCAGGATCGCGTGGCTGTACTGGATCGGGGCCGGCATCAGCTCTTCGGTTTCGGTCGTGGCATAGCCGAACATGATGCCCTGGTCGCCAGCGCCTTCGTCGCCCTGTTCGCCGGTCACGCCTTGCGCGATGTGCGCCGATTGCTCGTGCAGCAGGTTGGTGACTTCGCAGGTGTTCCAGTGGAACTTGTCCTGCTCGTAGCCGATGTCCTTGATGCAGTCGCGGGCGATCTGGTCGATCTTGCCCATGTATTCGGCCAGCTTGTCCTGGTCGGTCAGACCAACCTCACCGCCGATCACCACGCGGTTCGTCGTGGCGAATGTTTCGGCCGCAACGCGGGCCAGCGGATCCTCGGCGAGGAAAGCGTCGAGGACAGCATCGCTGATGCGGTCGCAGACTTTATCGGGGTGGCCTTCGGAGACGGACTCCGAAGTGAAAATGTAGTTCTGACGTGCCATGAAATTGCTCCGTTTAGCGCGAAATTGACTGCTTCAGGAAGCCGTTGCAGCCGCGATCACAAGCGCCTACCCCGCCCGGCACGGCCCGTCAAACGGAAAGTGATCAACTTGCCAAGCCCGATGAGGCCCACAAGCGCGATCCAGACCGGAGCGTCGCCTATTTGGGCATAGACCGTCGGCGGCAGCGCGGGCGGCAAGCGCACATCCAGAGTCCCATGCGTGTTCATTGGCAGCTGTTGCAGCACGCGCCCCCGCGCATCGATCACGGCCGACACACCAGTATTTGCCACGCGCAGCATCGGCAGGCCCAGTTCGGTGCTGCGCATCCGCGCCTGGGCAAGGTGCTGATAAGGGCCGGAAAACTGGCCAAACCACGCATCATTTGTGATCTGGATCAACAGACCTGGCCGCGCGGCGGTGCGCAGGTTGCGCGGAAAGACCACCTCGTAGCAGATCAGCGGCAAGGCCGTGCCAAACCCAAGGTCCAGCAGTTGCGGCCCCGGCCCCGCAGTATAGCCGCCCAGCCGGTCGGCCAGACCGCGCAGGCCCACCCGTGCGGCCAGCCCCTGCAGCGGCATATATTCGCCGAAGGGCACCAGGTGGTGTTTGTCATAGATCGCCTGCACCTGCGTGTCGGTGACCAGCACCGCCGAGTTGTGATAGCCCCCTTGCGCGTTGCGGCGCTGAACACCCACCAGATGCGGCACGCCGGGGCTGGCTTCGGCCATGATCTCGAACGCGATTTCGGCATGGTTCAACAGCATGGGCAGCGAGGTTTCGGACCAGATCACCAGATCGGGCGCGCCCGGCCCGCTGGACAGCGCGATGTGCCGGTCAAAGTAGAATTGCGCCCGGTCCGGATCCCATTTTTCGCGCTGCGGTGCGTTGGGCTGAACCAGCCTGACCACCGGCGCATCCGGCGCAGGCTCCGCAACAGGCGCGCGGGGCACAAAAGCCGGCGCAGCAAAGGCCGCAGCCAGAAGAGCCGCCGCAAAGGCCGCCTGCCAGCGGCGCCAGCAGTAGGCCGACGCGACCAGCGCAGGCATGACAAAGGTCAGTGCGGTCAGTCCATAGGGGCCGAACAGCGCCGCCCAGTGGCGCATTTCGGTCGAGACCCAGACATAGCCGGGCATGGCCCAGGGAAACCCTGTCAGGACCGTGCCGCGCAGCATCTCGGCCAGCGCGAGCCACAAGGCCAAGCCCAAAAGCCCGCCGCCCAGTCGCCGAGCGGCCCAGCCCGCCGCCGTCCAGAACAGAGCGAGCCCCCCCGACAGCAGCACAACGGCAAAAGGTGCCATCCAGGCGTGGCGGGCGGCATCCACTAAAAAGGGCTCGAACACCCAATGCAGCGCGACAAGGAAATAGCCGGTGCCAAAAGCCCACATGCGCCAGGCCCAGCTGCGCGGGCTGCCGTGTCCAGGCAGGCACACCATCGCAAGCCCAAGGCCCAGAACTGTCGCAAACCACAGATCAAACGGTGCCTGACCCAAGGCCGCCACGCCCCCCAGGCCCACCATCAGAAAGGCGGGCCGCCATCGGGCGGCAGGGGCAGAGACTGCGCCCGTCATCGCGTTGTCAGGGAGCTTCGTCCGGCGCATCCGGCACCAGCGCCTCGGGCAGGCGCACGCGCAGGCGCTTGATCCGGCGCGGATCGGCGTCCAGCACTTCGAACTCGACCCCGGTGGGGTGGCGGACGATCTCGCCCCGCGTGGGCACATGGCCCGTCAGCATGAAAACAAGGCCGCCCATGGTGTCGATCTCTTCGCCATCGATCTCGTCGGGCGCGGTCAGGTCCAGACCTGTCTCGGCACGAAAATCGTCCAGCGATGTCTTGGCCAGAGCAAGGTAGCTGCCCGGCTTTTCCACGGTCCAGGTCTCGTCATCTTCGATGTCGTGCTCGTCTTCGATTTCGCCGATGACCTGTTCGATCAGATCCTCGATCGTGACCAGCCCGTCGACGCCGCCGTATTCGTCGATCACCAGCGCCATGTG
>JAHDCH010000189.1 GCA_020629995.1 Pseudaestuariivita sp.
TTGAAATCCAAAGGCGACGACTGGGCCCTGCCCAACGCGCCGGGCCGCAAGAGCCTGACCGGCGCCGAAGAGGTCGCCTATGTCGAGGCGGTTCTGGCTGACCTGTCGGACAGGGTCGCACTGGACCCGTCGCGGATGATGGCCACCGGGTTCAGCGCGGGTGGCATGATGACCTGGCATCTGGCCTGCGCCATGCCGGACCGTTTTGCCGGGTTCGCACCCGTCGCAGGCACCTTCTGGAAAGAACCGCCCGAGACGTGCGACGGCATGGCGTCAGTCGTGCATATCCATGGCGATGCGGACCGCACCGTCCCGCTGGCAGGCCGTGCGATTGGCGACACGCGGCAGGGAGATGTCTTTGACACGCTGGACATGTATGCGGCCTATGGCAGCTTTGGCGAGCCGGCGACCCAGAGCTTTGGCGATCTGCAATGCACGATGCGTGCCAACCCGGGCGGCGATGTGCTGGAGTTCTGCCTGTTTCCCGGCGGGCATTCGTTTCGCACCGAGTTTGTCAAATTCGCATGGGAGCGGCTAGAGGCGGCAGGGCAGATGTAGCGGCTATTCCCACCAGCGGTCGATTTCGGCGATGTCATCGTCGGACCAGCCAAAGTGGTGGGCCAGTTCATGCACCGTCACGTGGCGCACCAATTCTTCCAAGGTGACGTTGCCGCGTTCGGCCAGCTCATCCAGCAGCGCCTCGCGGAACAGCCAGATCGTGTCGGGGCGGACCGGTTGATCGAGGATCGACTTTTCTGTCAGCGGTATGCCGTCATACAGCCCGGTCAGGTCCAGCGGATCGTCCATTCCCAGATCGCGCAGGATGTCGTTGGGCGGCCAATCGACGACCACAAGCGCCACATCGGCTGCGCCTTGCGCAAACGGCTGGGGCAGCTCGGCCAGTGCGGCGCGGGCGATGCTTTCGATCTTGGCAAGGGTCGGATCCATGGCCGGAAGCGGTACGCCCCCGGCCATGCGCGATCAAGAGGTCACAGCATCAGCTGGTAGGTTGTCGGCTCGTAGGCAAAGCCGTCGCCGCGCCGCACCACATAGCCGGTCGCCGGGAAGGGCATGTGATAGGCGCTGAAGGGCAGGCCATCGGTTGCCATCATGTCCAGCAGGCGGCGGCGCGTGGCTGCGGCTGCGGCCTTGTCCATGTCGAACCGCACTTCCCAGTCGGGATGCGCCAGCGACCAGACGTAGTGATTGGCAAAGTCCGCGCCCAACATCATGTTCCGCCCTTCGGATTCGAGCATATAGACCATGTGCCCCGGCGTGTGGCCAAAGGCGGCCATGGCCGTGATGCCGGACGCTGCGCTGCCGCCATCCTCAAGGAAAGTCATCTTGTCCGCCAGCGGTTTGACCTTGGTGTCGAAGCCCTTGTTTTCGGCCTTGGCCCAGGTGTCATATTCGACGCGGCCGGTGACGTATGAGGCGTTGGCAAAGGTGGGGGCATCGCCGTCCATCAGCCCGCCGATGTGATCGCCGTGCATGTGGGTGAGGACCACCTTGTCGATTTGATCGGCGGTATAGCCCGCCTCGGTCAGGGCAGCGGTGGTGCCACCGGGGTTGAGGCCGGTGTCAAACAGGACCAGCTCGCTGCCTGTGTTGACGACGACGGGTGTGAAAAAGAACTGAACCTTGTCGGCGGGAATGTTGGCCGCGTCGGATGCGGCGGCAAATTCCTCGGGCGTCGCGTTCTGGCCAAAGATCTTTTGCGGCTCGTCCCGCGCGGCGGTTCCGGCCAGCAGGGTGGTGACTTCAAAGCCGCCAAGAACGACGCGGCGGTGCTTGGGTACGGACATGCCCATCATCGGGGCCTTGGCCAGTGCGGGTGTCGCGGCGGTTGCCGCCAGACCTGCCAGCACCGCGCGGCGGGTGGGAGAATTGGATGAATGCATACGACGTCCTCCGGTTGTGGTATGCTGGTCAGATTAGCGCGGTTTGGCGGCTCGGCGATAAATTGGCCGTGAACGAGGACAAGATGTCAGACGTGGATGCATATCTTGGTGCTGTGCCCAATGCCGGGCGGCGACAGGATGCCCTGGCGCTGGATGCGCTGTTTCGTGATGTCACGGGCTGGGCGCCGCGTATGTGGGGCCAGACGATCGTCGGCTACGGGGCCTATGACTATACATACGACAGCGGGCATTCCGGCACGTGTCACGCCACCGGTTTTGCGCCCCGCAAAGCGAACATGGTCGTGTACATCATGCCGGGTTACACCGACTTTTCGCCGATCCTGTCGCGGCTGGGGCCGCACAAGACAGGCAAATGCTGCCTGTACCTGGGCCGGTTGACCAAGGTCGACATGTCCGTTCTGGCTGAGCTGATCCGCGCCGGGCTGGACGATTTGGCCACGAAATACCCGGTGCGGGGCAGTTAGGACGCGCCGAGGGGCGGGACCTGCTTGGCCGCGCGCACGCAATTGCGACCGTCGGCCTTGGCCTGGTACAAGGCCTCGTCCGCCGCGGTGATGAGATCCTGAGGCAGCGTACCGCAGGCCGGATAAACCGAGACACCTGACGATACGGTGACAGTCGGCAGGGTGCCTCCCCCATAGCGCAGTTCGACCGCTTCTATGCCGGTGCGCAGGCGTTCGGCCGCGGCGTGCGCTTCGGCGGCGCCGCCATGGGGCAGCAACAGCGCAAATTCCTCGCCCCCGAATCGGCAGGGCACTTCGTCGCCGGGAAACAGCTCGGTCAGTTGTTGGCCGATGGCGCGCAGCACCATGTCGCCTGCGTCGTGGCCGTGATTGTCGTTGAAGGATTTGAACTTGTCCGCGTCAAAGGCGATCAGCGCGCATTCGTGCCCCTTGCGGCCCGCCGCGCTGAGAGCGTTGCGCATCGCATCAAGGAAATAACGCCGGTTGTACAGGCCAGTCAGCGGGTCGCGGGTGGACTGGTCGCGCAGCTCGTCGCGCAGCTTGACGTTGGCGATGGCAAGGCTGACGTGTTCGCTGACCTGAATGGCAAATCCGTTCGGGTCCTTGATCGGACAGGCGCTGTCCAGAGTGTCGAACCGGATATGCATCAAGCCAACCGTGTCACCATGCGCGATGATGGGCAGACACAGATAGTTTTCCGATGGCGGCTCATGGTGCTGATCGCTGACGTGATCGCAGGTAAAGCTGATGCCTTCGGGCGAATAGGCATAGGCCCGGCCGCGCCGCAGCGCCCAGCAGCTGTCGGGCGCGATATGGTCATGCAACCCGGCATCGCCCCAGTCGCAGGCACCGTCCAGCACGTCGCGGCTGTTGGAATACACATACAGCTCGCCCGCAGAACCGGGCAGCGACCGGTCCATGAAGGTGCGCACGATCAGGAACAGCTCGTCCAGCGATTTGCAGGTCTGCAGCCATTCGTCCAGCTCGGCGATCACCCGCGCCTCGCGCTGGCGCGCCTGTTGTTCCATCAGCGCCTCGCGCGCCTGTTCATGGCTGCGGTCTGCCTGACGCTTGGCCAGCGCCAGTTCAGCCTCGGCGCGTTTGGCCTTGGTGATGTCGGTGAAGGTCACGACCGACCCGCCGCCGCGCACGGGCCGCACGTTGGTCGTCACGGTACGCCCCGAAGGCAGCTTGCGGTCGAACGAAAAGGGTTTGCCGTCGGCAAAGCGTTCTTCGGCCTGGGCGACCTTGTCTGTCGTGATTTCGCCCCGCGCGGCGGCGGCGGCCAGAAAGTCCTTGCGGGTGGTGCCGACCGCCAATTCGCTTTTCTTAAGCTCGAGCACTTCGAAGACACGGGTGTTGTGCATCACGCAGACGCCTTCGCGCGACCAGACAAGGATGCCCTGCTCCATCGAGTAGACAACCTCTTCGTTCCAGTCGATGGGCTTGCCGTCGCGGCCCATGATCGGTGCCGTGGTTGCGTTGGCCATCTTGTCCACTGCGCGTATCTGCTTTGTCATACCAAACCTACCCGAAACGCCCCCGTTCCAAGGCGCACCATGCGGTCCAACCCTTAAGAGGGTCCTAATCCGGCCCGGGGCAATAGAGACAACTCAACACAAACGAAGGGCCGGTCTGGACATCGCGCGGCCAATCGTGGCAAGCGCCCAGCAAGCCAGGAGGACAGCCCCATGACCACCACCCGTTTTGCCCCGTCGCCCACCGGGTATCTGCACATCGGCAACCTGCGCGCCGCGCTGTTCAACTGGCTGATCGCGCGGCAGGCCGGCGGCACGTTCATTCTGCGGATCGACGACACCGACCCCGAGCGGTCAAAGCAGGAATATGTCGACGCGATCCGCGAGGATCTGGAATGGCTGGGCCTGACCTGGGACCGGGTCGAGCATCAGTCGGCGCGGCTGGACAATTATGAAGCAGCGGCGCAGCGCCTGCGCGACAGCGGGCGGCTCTACGAGGCGTTCGAGACGCCGACCGAGCTGGACCTCAAGCGCAAGAAGCAGCTGAACATGGGCAAGCCGCCGGTCTACGACCGCGCGGCGCTGGCCCTGTCCGAGGACGAGCGCGCTGCGCTCCGCGCCGAGCGGGGGCAGGGTGTCTGGCGGTTCAAGCTGGATCACGAACGGATCGAGTTCGCCGATGGCATCCTGGGGGACATCTCGATTGATGCGGCCTCGGTGTCGGACCCTGTTTTGATCCGGCAGGATGGTCAGTTCCTGTATACGCTGGCCTCGGTGGTGGACGACACCGAGATGGGCGTGACCCACGTGGTGCGCGGGTCGGACCACGTGACCAACACCGCGACGCAGATTCAGATGATCGAGGCGCTGGGTGGGCGGGTGCCGCAATTCGCGCACCATTCGTTGCTGACAGGCCCGCAGGGCGAGGCACTGTCGAAACGGCTGGGTACGCTGTCGCTGCGCGATCTGCGTGCGGCGGGTATCGAGCCTATGGCGATCCTGAGCCATATGGCCCGGCTGGGCTCGTCCGATCCGATCGAGCTGCGCAGCACGCATCAGGAGTTGATCGACGGGTTCGACATCGGTCATTTCGGCACGGCCCCCACCAAGTTCGACGAGGCCGATTTGCGCCCGCTGACGGCGCGGCATCTGGGCAGTTTGCCGGTGGATGCGGTTGCGGGTGATCTGACCGCGGCCGGAGTGCCTGATGCGGATGCCGCACGCGTCTGGGACGTGATCCGCGAGAACATCGCTTCGCGGGCCGAGATCGCCACGTGGTGGGATCTGATGCAGAACGGGGCCGAGCCGGTGATTGACGCCGAAGACGCCGACTTTGTGGCCGAGGCTTTGGCGCTTCTGCCGGACGCCCCCTTTGACGAGGGCAGCTGGAGCGCGTGGACGTCGGACGTGAAAGCCAGGACCGGGCGCAAGGGCCGGGGTCTGTTCATGCCGCTGCGCAAGGCTCTGACCGGTCAGGCCCATGGCCCGGACATGGGGGCCTTGATGCCCTTGCTCCGTCAGGTGCGCGCCAAGCGCTAGGGGCCTGGATGGGTGACGAGCACCCATCCTACGCGAGCCGCACCGTTCCGCGTGTAGGATGGGTGATTTCACCCATCTTCGCTTTGCGCTAGGCTGATGCCAAACGGGGGCGTCATGTCAGATCAGGCAAAGTTTCTTACCGGCTCGCCTTTGCGGCACGTGACAGTGATGTCGCTGACCGCCTCGGTCGGGCTTATGGCGATCTTTGCGGTCGATTTCATCGACATGATCTTTATCGGCATGCTGGGCCA
>JAHDCH010000190.1 GCA_020629995.1 Pseudaestuariivita sp.
CGACCAGCGCGCGATGTTTGCCACCTTCCGCGCCCATGCCGCGCCGGGCGCGGCGCTGATGTTTACCTCAGGCGATGCCGCAGGCGTGGCGATGGGCACTTTTGAAGGCGCGCCTCTTTATCATGCCAGCCTGTCGCCGGACGCCTACCGCGCCTGCCTCGCGGATGCAGGCTTTGAACTGGTCGACCATGTCGTCCGGGATCCCGAGTGCGGCGACCACACGGTCTGGCTCGCGCGCATGACGTGACATCTTGCAATCGTATGCAAACCGGCCCAAGGTGCGTGTCGACACTTCAAGGAGCGCCGCCATGACCCCCGCCGAAATGGAAGCCCGGATCGTCCGCTACGGAGACCTGATCCCCTGCAAGACCGCCTTCATCGACGCGCACACGCCCGGGTCGGATCAAAAGGAAAACTTTACGATCATCGGTGGGGGCGTCAGCGAAAGCGCCGATCAGCATGTGCATATCAAGGACACGCCGGGCTTCAACATCGGCGCGGCGGGCCAGCCGCCCAAATGCCGCAACTCGCTCCATTCGCATCGTACGGCTGAGGTCTTCTTTGTGCTGAAAGGCCGGTGGCGGTTTTTCTGGGGGCGCTATGGCACTGCAGGCGAGGTGGTGCTGGAGGAAGGCGACATCTTTAACATCCCCACCGGTATCTTTCGCGGGTTCGAAAACATCGGCACGGACTACGGAATGATCATGGCCATACTTGGCGGCGATGATGCTGGCGGCGGCGTCCTCTGGGCGCCGCAGGTGATCGAGGATGCGCGCGATCACGGGCTGGTTCTGGCCGAAACCGGTAAGCTCTATGACACCAAAAAGGGCGAGGCATTGCCCGAAGGCGTCGCGCCGATGCCGCTGCTAGCCGACGACGTTCTGGCGCGCATGCCCGAGCCGACAACGGCGGATGTCGTACCAGGCTATGTGGCGCGCTACTGGGACATGATGGCGCTGTCAGATCGCGCGCCCGCGCCGGTGATCGGCGAGGCCGCGATGCTGGTGGACAAACCCGGGTTCGAGGTGGATTTCATTAGCCACGCGACCCCCGTGGCCGAGCACAGCGACGACCGTCACCACATCCTGATGCCCATGCGTGGCCATTGGCGCGTCGACTATGATGGCGGCTCGGCGGTGCTGAACCCCGGCGACACCTGCGCCGTGCCTCCGGGGCTGCGTCACAGCGTGACGCCGGCCATGTCGGGCGAGGCGTCGATGTTCCGGGTGACCAACACCGACGATGCGGCCGGGCCAACCTGGGTTGGCTGAGCCTCTGGTTCTGTTGCCGGGCATGATGTGTGATGCCCGGCTCTTTGCACCTCAGATCGCCGCGTTTTCGGGCGCGCGCAGCGTCATGGTTGGGTATCTTGGCGGCCAGAGCAGCGTTGAGGCTTTGGCCGAGGCTGCCTTGCAGGACGCGCCGCCGCGCTTTGCGCTGGCGGGTCTGTCGATGGGCGGGATCGTTGCGATGGCCATCGTGGCGCGCGCGCCCGAACGGGTCACGCGCCTTGCTCTGATGGACACCAACGCCTCGGCCGAACGCGATGAGATCGCCGCGCGGCGACTGCCGCAGATCGCAGCGGTTGAAAGCGGCGCGCTGCGCGCGGTGATGCGCGACGAGATGAAGCCGAACTATCTGGCCGAAGGGCCGAACCAGGGCGCGATCCTGGACACATGTATGGCCATGGCCGATGCGCTGGGGGCCGAGGTGTTCGTGCGGCAGTCTCGCGCGCTGATGTCGCGCCCCGATGCGCGGGCAGGTCTGCAATCCGTCACTGTGCCGACGCTGGTTCTGTGCGGGGCCGAGGATAGCCTGTGCCCTTTGCACCGCCACGAGACGATCCGCGATCTGGTGCCGGGCTCCGAGTTGCAGGTGATAGCCGGGGCAGGGCATCTGCCGACGCTGGAGCAACCGGACCGCACGACCCGCGCTCTGGCGGGGTGGCTGGCACGCTAGCGCGGGCGGGGGCGCGCGCCCCGCGCAGCGTGGGACGGTTGCAAAACCTTCGGGCAGGGCGCAGAACGGCCTGACACGTCCGCAGCATATCCCGAGAAGGCCGCGCCATGAGCTTTGACCGTTCGATCAAGATCGCCCCGTCCATCCTGGCGGCCGACTTTGCCAATTTTGGTGCCGAAATCCGGGCCGTCGAAGCGGAAGGCGCGGACTGGATCCATGTGGACGTGATGGACAACCATTTTGTGCCCAATCTCACATTCGGCCCGGCCATGTGCGCCGCGATCCGCCCGCATATCAAGACGGTAATGGATGTGCACCTGATGATCTCGCCGGTAGATGCCTCGCTTGAGGCTTATGCCAAGGCGGGCGCGGATGTGATCACCGCTCATGCCGAGGCGGGACCGCATTTGCACCGCACGTTGCAGGCGATCCGCGCGCTGGGCTGCAAGGCCGGCGTTGCACTGAACCCTGCAACCCCGCTGAGCGCGATTGCACATGTGATGGATCTGGTCGATCTGGTGTGCATCATGACCGTCAACCCGGGCTTTGGCGGACAAGGCTTTATCCACAGTCAGGTCGACAAGGTGCGCGACCTGCGCGCGATGATCGCGGGCCGCGACGTGCATATCGAGATCGACGGCGGGGTGGATGCCAAAACCGCGCCTCTGGTGGCGGCGGCAGGGGCGGATGTGCTGGTCGCGGGCTCTGCCGTGTTTCGCGGTGGCTCGGTTGCCGAACCGGCGGCCTATGGCGACAACATCCGCGCGATCCGCGGCGCAGCGGAAGGTGCCACCGGGCAGATGGCCTGAGCATGGCGGTGATCTTTGATCTTGATGGCACGCTGATCGACAGCGCGCCCGAACTGCACAAGGCCGCAAATGCGCTTTTGGCTGAAGAGGGCCTGGCGCCGCAATCCAGGGAACAGGTGACCTCGTTTGTGGGAGAGGGCGCGCGGGTTCTGACGCAGCGCGTGATGCAAGCGGCGGGGCAAAGCCCGGACGATGCAGCACTGGACGCTCTGACGCAGCGGCTGGTGGCCCATTACGCCGCGCTGCCCGCCGGCGCGTCCGCCTTGTACCCCGGCGTTGCGGCCGAGCTTGCGCGGCTGGCCGGGCTGGGCCACCTGATGGGCCTGTGCACCAACAAACCATTGGCGCCGACGCAGGCAATCCTGAGCGCGCATGGGCTGGGCCACCGGTTTGGCGCGGTGGTGGGGGGAGATTCCCTCGGGGTGCGCAAACCGGACCCCGCCCCGCTGCTGGAGGCTGCCGCCCGGCTTGGCAGTGACCGCGCAGTGATGGTGGGGGACAGCGAGATCGACGCGGAAACCGCTGAGCGCGCCGGCGCGCCGTTCATTCTGTTCACGCGCGGCTATCGCAAGGGCCCCGCCGCCGCCATCCCGCATGATGCGGCCTTTGACGACTGGGCCAGATTTGGCGATGCGCTGCGGCGGGTTTATATCTGATCCCGCGCCCGGCATTGCCGGCCGGAGGCCCGGTGGCGCGCCAGCCCTCCGGGGGCCATATTTCTCAAAGAGAAGAAGCAGCCAGAACACACCGCCAACAATCTGAACGTCAGCATGTGCGGCATGCCTCTCTCTGATGGCGCGAGACGGAGGCGGGACACGTCAGGTGCGCGCGGGCAGAACCTGACCGGCACACGAGCCAAACCCGATGCGGTGATCTTCGGCCTGAGCGTGGCCGTACAGGGTGAGCGTGTCGCCGTCTTCGATGAAGGAGCGGGTGGCGCCATCCGGCAGGGTGAGGGGCTCTTTTCCGCCCCAGCTGAGTTCCAGAAGGGCGCCGCGGTTGTGGCGCTCTGGCCCCGAGATGGTGCCCGAACCCAAAAGATCGCCAACCCGCATGGGGCAGCCGGACGTGGTGTGGTGGGCAAGTTGCTGAGCCGAGGAGTAGTACATTTCGGAGTAATTGGTGCGGGCGATGATATGCTCGGACCCGCCCGATGGGGTCAGGCCGACGGACAGGGCAATGTCATAGAGCATGGGGCCAGGTTCAAGCAGGTACTCCAGCAGCGGCACCTCGCGGTCAGGGGTGGACGTGCGGAAGGGCTGGAGCGCGGCAGAGGTCACGATCCAGGGGCTGATCGTCGTGGCGGTGGCCTTGGCCTGAAACGGGCCGAGCGGCTGGTATTCCCAGGCCTGGATATCGCGCGCGGACCAGTCGTTGAGCAAGACGTAGCCAAAGATATTGGCATCAGCCTCGGCAACCGAAATGGGCCGGTTCGAGGGCTGGCCGACAATGGCGCCCAGCTCCAGCTCGATGTCGAACCGCTGGGAGGGGCCAAAGCGGGGCGCGTCGTCATTGGGGCCCTTCAGCTGACCGTGGGGCCGGGTGATCTGTGTGCCCGACACCACAACCGATGATGCGCGTCCGTTGTATCCGATGGGGATATGCAGCCAATTGGGCGGCAACGCGTTTTCCGCGCCACGGAACATCGTGCCTACATTGGTGGCGTGGTGGCGCGAGGCGTAGAAATCGGTGAACTCGCTCACGCGGAAGGGCATATGGAGGGCGGCGCCGGATTGTGGCACGAGGTGAGCCGCGAGGGCTGTGTTACCACCTTCGGCGAGGTTGGTTTGCAGCCAGCTGCGCAGCTCGGCCCAGGCATCGCGGCCGAGGGCCATGAAGGCGCACCAATCACCGGTTTGCAGAGTGCCGCCATAGGCGATGAGGCCCGCAGCTTCGCAGGCGGTCAGGTCAAGGATCTGGTCACCGATCGCGGTGCCGCAACGGGCCGGGCCGCCATCTGTCGAGAAAACGCCATAGGGCAGGTTGTTGAGCGGAAAGTCCGTCTCGGCGTTGTTGGCAGAGGAAACAAAAGAGCGAAGCAGGGTCATGGCGAGGCGTCCGGTTGGGCCTCGGGCTGGGCACGCGCAAAGGCATCCAGCGCAAGGCAGCGGGTTTCGATCTGGGTCAGGCGGGGGAAGGGGGCAAGGTCCACCCCCCAGCGATGCGCATTGTACAGCTGCGCGACAAGGCAAATGTCGGCAAAGCCCGGGGTGTCGGTGAAGCAATAGGGCGCGTTGTCGGGGATCAGAGCCTGAAAGGCGGTCAGCCCTTCGGTCATCCAGTGCTGCATCCAGGCGACGCACGTGTCCTGATCATGGCGCATGGATTGCAGGCGCTGCACAACCTTGAGGTTGTTCACCGGGTGCACGTCCGTCGCCATCACAAGCGCCGCGCCCAGAATGCGTGCGCGCAAGATCGCGTCTCCGGGCAGCAGGGGCGGCTCGGGCGCGATTGTGTCTAGATAATCCAGGATGGCCAGCGATTGGGTCAACGCGGTGCCGTCATCGGTGATCAGCGTGGGCACGCCTTTGACCGGGTTGAGCGCGGCGTAAGCGGCCTCGCGCTGGTCTCCGGCCACCAGATCGACCGAGCGGGTCTCAAACGCCAGCCCCTTGAGGTGCAAAGCGATGCGCACCCGGTACGAGGTGGTCGAGCGCCAGTAGGAATAAAGGATCATCCGCCGCCTCCGTCACCGCCGCCAAAGCCGCCGTCCGCAGACCCATCATTGGGTGCCGCGCCGCCGACCCAAGTACCGACAGGCGATTTTTCGGTGCGATACCCGCCGCGCGTCAACCGTCCGGCGCGTTTGATGGCAAAGACCGACACGGCGCCGACCACGCAAATGCCAAGAACAAGCCAGACCAACGC
>JAHDCH010000191.1 GCA_020629995.1 Pseudaestuariivita sp.
AGCCTGACGCCCGCTTGCCCCCCCCGCCGCCCCGCGCTAAGGCTGGCGCATGAATGCGTCCGCACCCACCTCCGCCCGCCGCAACGTAGCCGTACTGGTGATGGCCCAGGCCATCCTTGGCGCCCAGATGCCGATGATCTTTACCATTGGCGGGCTGGCGGGACAGTCGCTTGCGCCGAACCCGTGTTTTGCCACGCTGCCGATCTCTCTGATCGTGCTGGGCTCGATGCTGGCCGCGAACCCGATCTCGATGCTGATGCAGCGGCATGGGCGGCGCGCGGGCTTTCTGGTGGGCGCGGTGGGCGGCGCGCTTGGGGGGCTGGTGGGCGCTTTGGGGCTGTACCTTGCGTCCTTTCCCATCTTTCTGGCCGGATCGTTCCTGACCGGCCTGTATATGTCGGCGCAAGGCTTTTACCGCTTTGCCGCCGCCGACAGCGCCACGCCCGAATACCGCCCCAAGGCGATTTCCTATGTCATGGCCGGAGGTCTGGCCGCGGCCATACTGGGGCCCCAGCTGGTCAAGGCGACGGCGGATGCCTTCGTGATCCCGTTTCTGGGCACCTACATCGCTGTCATCGTGCTGAACGTCGCAGGTTCGGCCCTGTTTGGTCTGATCCGCATCCCGCCTCCGTCCTCGGCCGAAGATGACCCGTCGCAAGGGCGCACCCGCTGGCAGCTGATCACCACGCCCCGGATCGCCGTTGCGGTGATCTGCGCGCTGGTGGCCTATGCGCTGATGAACCTTGTGATGACCTCGACGCCGCTGGCGGTGGTGGGCTGCGGCTACACCAAGAACGACGCGGCCGACGTGGTGTCGGCCCATGTGCTTGCGATGTTCGCGCCGTCGTTCTTCACCGGTCACCTCATCGCGCGTTTCGGAGTGGAAAGGATCGTCGGCACCGGCATGCTGATCCTCACCGGTGCGGGCCTTGTCGCCCTGTCTGGCGTCGCGCTCGAGCAATTCTTTGTGGCGCTGATCCTGCTCGGGCTGGGCTGGAACTTTGGCTTTATCGGCGCAACCGCGATGCTGGCGGCCGCGCATACGCCTGCCGAACGCGGGCGGATGCAGGGGCTGAATGACCTGATCGTCTTTGGCGGTGTGACCATGGCGTCGCTCGCCTCGGGCGGGCTGATGAATTGTTCGGGCGGCACGCCAACCCAAGGCTGGACGGCCGTGAACCTGGCCATGGCACCGTTCCTGATCCTTGCTGGCGGCGCGTTGCTGTGGCTGATGCTGAAAGAGCGGCGTGCCGCCACAGCGGCCTGACATGACGGGCGGGCCTTCAGGTACAGCCCCGCCCATGGCCGTATTGGTTGCGCTGGCGGCGCTGTCGACGCTGTCGCTCAACATGTTCCTGCCGGCACTGGACCGGATCGCGCAGGACCTTGGCGTGTCGCTGGCCGCGGCGAACCTTGTCTTCGCAGGCTACCTTGTGGCTTCGGCGCTGGTGCACCTTTTGGGCGGCAGCCTGTCCGACCGCTACGGGCGGCGCCCGGTCCTGCTGGCGGCGCTGGCGCTTTATGCGGCCGGATCGCTGATCTGCGCCATGGCAACCAGCCTGCCCGCCATGCTCGCGGGCCGCATCCTGCAATCTGCCATCGCAGCGGGCTATGCCCTGTCATTGGCCATGCTGCGCGACACCCGCCCCGAGGCAGAGACATCCCGCGCGGTGGCGGGCCTGTCGATGGCGCTGGCCATCGGCCCGCTGATCGGCCCGGCCCTGGGCGGTGTCCTGAGCGGCGCTGTCGGCTGGCGCGCGATCTTCTGGCTTTACACCTTGTGCGGCGCAGGCCTGTTGACCTGGTGCGCGCTGTGCCTGCCCGAAACGCGCAAGGCTCAGGCAGGCGCAGCCGCACCGCGCCCCACCGCCCTGCTGGCCGAGCCGCGCTTCTGGGCCCCTGCCCTGACCATGGCGCTGTCAGTGGGGGCGTTCTACGTCTTTCTGACGGGCCTGCCGATCGTCGCCGCCGCGACCCGCGCCCTGACGCCCGAAGGTCTTGGCGCGGCACTGGGCAGCATCACCGCAGGATACCTGGCAGGCAGCACCGCCTCGCGCCATCTGGCGCGGCGCGCCCGCCCGTTTCAGCTGATCCTTGCCGGGCGGATGATCGCGCTGGCGGGATTAGGCGCGGGGGTGATCGGGGCGCTGATTGCCGGCCCCTTGCCCGTCCCGTGGCTGCTGGCGGCAACAGCGGCCGTGGGCGTCGGCAACGGGCTGACCACGCCGTCGGCCAGCCTCAAGGTCATGGCGGCACGGCCGGGATTGCAAGGCAGCGCCGCGGGCGGCAGCGCCGCGCTTACTGTCGGGCTGGGCGGTGCGCTGTCGGGGCTGGTGGCTGGCCCTTTGCTGACCCGGTCGCCGGACGATACGGCTCTGCTGGGCCTGATGTTCGCAGTCAGCCTGCTGGGCCTTGTGGCCGCGCTCTGGGCACGGGCGCTGGACGCAAGCGACTAAAGCCCCCAGGCGGCCCGCACCAATGCGGCCGAGGCGCGCAGGGGCGCAGGATCCAACCGGCCTTCGGCCACCAACTGCGGCGCGCGGGCGGCACGGGCCAGCACAAGAGGCGCCTGCCACGCCGCCAGCGTCGCGATGCGTTCGGCGCGCGAACATGCAGGGGCACTCCGCCATCGCAAGAGAGCTTGCCCCGCAAGCTCGGCCACGACTTGCGGGCGGCCATCCACCAAAGGCACCTTGCCCCGCGCCTCGAGAGCGGGCACCGCGCGCAGCCAATTGGCAACCGCCGCCGCATGGCCCCGCACCGCCGCGCCTTTGGTCGTCTCCGAGCCCAGAGCTTCGGCTGTGATCGCGGTCAAAAGGCCTCCGGTTTGCGCCAGATAGGCATCCAGCGCGGCACCATCCTGAAACGGTGCGCGCGCGATGTCGCTGCGGCGCGCCTCGACCAGAGCATCCAGACGCCCAGCCTGATCCCGCGAGAGCACTTGCGCCAACGGGGTCACGACCTCGTGCCGGCGCACCAGACCTCCCTCGGCGATCTCGGCCAGCGCATCACGCCACCATTGCAGGCGCATCTCGGCGATCATCGGCTCGGCGGTGACCCAGGGCGCACGGCTGACCTCGACGTTGAAGGCATAGATCGGGAACAGCATCGCGCGCGCGGGTACAGGCGCAGCCATCACGGCGCGAAAGCGCTCGGGGTCGCCCCGGCGCACCAGATCGGCGCAGGCCTCGAGCGTCATGCCGGGGCCACCACGCACAGCAGATACCCGGCCTCGGCCCGGGTTGCGCGCCATCCGTTCACCTCGGCCTGCCCTTTGTCCAGCATCGCCGACAGGGCCGCGTCCGCACCGGGACGCAACATGGCGATCCGCGCCTCGAGCGGGGTGTAATACGCCTCCCACGCGGCATCGGACAGGCGGCGCGTGCCCAGAACACGGTAGCCCGCAGCCTGAACCCATGCGGTGATCCCTGCCTCATCCGTCATGGGCGGATATTCGTCCGACCAATGCGCCCGGGCCGCAGCCGAGGGCGCATCAGTGAACCAGCACGGCTCGGAAAAAGCCACGGCACCGCCCGGCGCAAGAGCCGACCGCCAAGCGGTCAGCCCTTCGGTCACGCCCAGAAAATAAAGTGCCCCGGCGCACCAGATCAGATCATAGGGGCCGGTCAGCTCGGCCATCGAAGCGCACTGCACCGACACTCGCGCATCACCGGCAAACCGCGTGCGCGCCTGATCGGCAAAGGGCGCATGGGTTTCAAAGGCATCCACCCGAGCGACCGAAGCCAGCCCCAGCAAGGCTGAAATGTCATCGCCCGGACCGCAGCCCGCATCACAGATCGCAGCGCCGGGAGGCACCTGAGCCAAGGCCCCGGCCCAGGCCACATCCCCGGGCGCGCCCGGACCTTCGCGCGGCAGGTCCTTGTGCATCTCAAAGAACGAGGTCCAGTCCATCAGACCGCGTCCACCCCGTCGTGCAGCAGCTTCCAGGTGACCGCATCCAGCAGCGCCTCGAACGAAGCGTCGACGATGTTGGGGCTGACGCCCACGGTCGACCAGCGCTGGCCGGTGGCATCTTCGCTGTCGATGATCACGCGGGTGACCGCCTCGGTCCCGCCTTGGGTGATGCGCACCTTGAAATCGACCAGCCGGATGTCATCGACCGACGCCTGATACGGGCCCAGATCCTTGGCCAGCGCCTTGGACAGGGCGTTGACCGGGCCGCGGTCGCTGCCGGTGGCATCCATCGATTCACTGACCGACAGCTTTTTGTCGTCACCCACCTTCAGCACCACCACCGCTTCGGACAGGGACACCATCTGGTTGTGCTTGTTCTTGCGACGCTCGACCGTCACGCGGTAGCGCTTGACCTCGAAGAACTCGGGGCACAGGCCCAGCTCGCGCCGCGCGAGCAGCTCGAAACTGGCCTGCGCGGTATCATAGCTATAGCCCTCGGCTTCACGCGTCTTGACCACATCCAGAATGCGGCCCAGCGCCGGGTCGCCCTTGTCCACGGTCACGCCTGCGTCCGCCAGACGTTTGCGCAGGTTCGACTGGCCCGCCTGGTTCGACATCGGGATGACCCGCGCGTTGCCCACACGGCCCGGTTCGACATGTTCGTAGGTCGCGGGGTTCTTGACGATGGCCGAGGCGTGCAGCCCCGCCTTGTGCGCAAAGGCGCTCGAGCCGACGTAAGGCGCCTGCTTGACCGGTACGCGGTTCAGGATTTCGTCCAGCAGCCGCGAGGCGCGGGTCAGCCGCGCAAGGGCGTCTGCGGATACGCCGGTTTCGAACCGGCTGGCAAAGGGCTCCTTGAGCAGCAGCGTGGGGATCAGCGACACAAGGTTGGCGTTGCCGCAGCGCTCGCCCAGCCCGTTCAGCGTGCCCTGGATCTGGCGCGCGCCCGCCAGCACGGCGGCCAGCGATCCGGCAACGGCGGTGCCGGTGTCGTCGTGGGTATGGATGCCAAGGCGATCCCCGGGAATGCCGGCCGCGATCACGTCGGAGGTGATGCGCCCGATTTCGTCCGGCAGGGTGCCGCCGTTCGTGTCGCACAGCACAACCCAGCGCGCGCCCGCCTCGAGCGCGGCACGCAGGCAGGACAGCGCATATTCGGGGTTGGCCTTGTAGCCGTCAAAGAAATGCTCGGCATCAAACAGCGCCTCGCGCCCCTGCCCCACCAGATGCGCCACCGAAGCGCGGATGGCCTCGGCGTTGTCGTCCAGCGAAATGCCCAGCGCTTCGGTCACGTGGAAATCATGGCTCTTGCCCACAAGGCAGACCGCAGAGGTGCCCGCGTTCACCACGGCCGACAGCACATCGTCATTGGCGGCCGAGCGGCCCGCGCGTTTGGTCATGCCAAAGGCGGTCATGGTGGCACGTGTCGCAGGCGCGGCATCGAAGAACGCGCTGTCCGTGGGATTGGCACCCGGCCAGCCGCCTTCGATATAGTCGATGCCCAGATCGTCCAGAGCGCCGGCGATCAGCACCTTTTCATCGGTCGAGAACTGGACGCCCTGGGTCTGTTGCCCGTCGCGCAGCGTCGTGTCGTATAGGTAGAGCCGTTCCATGGGGGCGGTGTCCCACGGCTGAGGGCGCAAGACAAGCCCGGC
>JAHDCH010000192.1 GCA_020629995.1 Pseudaestuariivita sp.
CGTACAGGCGAATGAGCCCCAAAAGGCAAGGCGAGGTCGACGCATGGCGGGCGGTACAATGCTCCGAACGGCTCTGATTACGGCGCTGGCGCTGTCGGTTGCTGCGTGCAGCGGCCAAAGCGGGCGGGGTCTTGGCCTGTTCGAAGGGCAACGCGGCACGGGCCGCAACGGCGCGCCCATCGAATCCTTCTCGGCCCAGCAGATCTTTGAACGGGGCGAGTTTGAAAATGAACGCGGCCGCCATGATGAAGCCGCCTTCTACTTCTCTGAAATCGAACGACTTTATCCCTATTCCGAACTGGCCAAGCGCGCTTTGATCATGCAGGCGTTTTCGTACCACCAGGAAAAGGATTACGAATCGTCGCGCTCGGCCTCCCAGCGCTACATCGACTTTTACCCGGCGGACGAAGATGCCGCCTACGCGCAGTATCTGCTGGCGCTCAGCTATTACGACCAGATCGACGATGTGGGCCGTGACCAGGGGCTGACGTTCCAGGCTCTGCAATCGCTGCGGACCGTGATCGAACGCTATCCGGACAGCGAATATGCCCGCTCGGCGATCCTGAAATTCGACCTGGCCTTTGACCACCTGGCGGCCAAGGAAATGGAGATCGGGCGCTACTATCTGCGCCGTGACCACTTTGGATCGGCGATCAACCGCTTCCGTGTCGTGGTCGAAGATTTCCAGACCACCACCCACACCGCCGAGGCGCTGCACCGGCTGGTCGAGGCGTATCTGTCTCTGGGCCTGACGGACGAGGCCCAGACCGCGGGCGCGATCCTGGGCTTCAACTACCAATCCACCGACTGGTACGAGGACAGCTACAAGCTGCTCACCGGCCGCGGGCTCGAGCTTGAGGCCGCCGGCGATGGATGGCTGCGCCAGATCTATCGCCAGATGGTCAAGGGCGAATGGCTCTGACCACTTCACAGCGCTTCAAAGGAGCGTTAACCGGTGGATCATGCTTCGCACGCTCGACATACGTGACATCCTGATCATCGATCACCTCTCGCTCGATCTGGGCGAGGGGCTGAACGTGCTGACCGGTGAGACGGGCGCGGGCAAATCCATCCTGCTCGACAGCCTGGGCTTTGTGCTGGGCTGGCGGGGCCGGGCCGAGCTGGTGCGCCAGGGCGCCGATCAGGGCGAGGTGACCGCCGTGTTCGATCTTGCGCCCGATCATCCTGCGCGCGCTGTCCTGCGCGAGGCGGGCTTGCCAGAGCCCGAAGAGCAGCTCGTGCTGCGCCGCACCAATTCGGCTTCGGGCCGCAAATCGGCCTGGATCAATGGCCGCCCGGCCACGGGCGAACAGCTGCGTGCGCTGTCCGACACTCTGGTCGAGCTGCACGGCCAGCACGATGACCGGGGCCTTCTGAACCCGCGTGGCCACCGCGCTCTGCTGGACGCCTTTGCCGGCCACGACGCGCTGCTTGGCAAAACGCAAGCCTCCTGGCGCGCACTGGCCGAGGCCGAAAAGGCGCGTGCCGCGCAGGCCTCTGCGCTGGCGGCGGCGCGCGATGAGGAAGAGTTCATCCGCCATACCGTCGCCGAGCTGGACAAGCTCGATCCCCAACCGGGTGAAGAGGCTGATCTGGACGCCCGCCGCCGCATGATGCAAGGCGCGGCGCGCATTGGCGAGGATATCTCCCGCGCGGCGCAGGCCCTGGGCGGGGACGGGGCCGAAGGACGCGCCGGCGACGCGCTGCGCTGGCTCGAGGATGCCGCGCCCGATGCGGGTGGGACGCTGGATGTTCCGCTGGCCGCGCTGGCGCGCGCCCTGTCGGAACTGGCCGAGGCCAGCGACGGGGTCGAGCGCGCGCTGGACGCGCTGCAGTTCAACCCGCACGAGTTGGAGGCCTGTGAAGAGCGCCTCTTTGCCATCCGTGCGCTGGCGCGCAAGCACCAGGTGGCGCCCGATGAGCTGGGCGGCTTTGCCGCCGAGATGCGCACGCGCCTTGCGGCGCTGGATCAAGGCGACGCGGCGCTGCGCGCCGCAGAAGAAAGCGCGCGCGCTGCGCGCGACGCCTATGACAAGGCCGCGGCGACGCTGGGCGCGTCGCGCACGAGGGCGGCGCAAGCGCTCGACGCCGCTGTCGCGGCCGAGCTTGCACCGCTCAAGATGGAACGCTCGGTCTTTTCCACGCAGATCGACACCGGCCCCGAAGGGCCGGAGGGCACCGACGCCGTGCAGTTTGTGGTGGCCACCAACCCCGGCGCGCCCGCAGGCCCGATTGGCAAGATCGCCTCGGGCGGAGAGCTGTCGCGCTTTTTGCTGGCGCTCAAGGTCTGCCTCGCGCGGGCTACGGGCGGCGTGACGATGATCTTTGACGAGATCGACCGCGGTGTCGGCGGCGCCACCGCCGACGCTGTGGGCCGCCGTCTGGCCGCTCTGGCCGAAGGCGGGCAAGTTCTGGTCGTGACGCACTCGCCGCAGGTTGCCGCCCTCGGCGCCACCCATCTGCGCGTGGAAAAGAGCGTCACGCAAGGACAGACCCTGTCGACCGTCGTGCCGCTGGATGCGACGGAACGCGAGACCGAGATCGCCCGCATGCTGGCTGGTGACACGATCACCCCCGAGGCGCGCGCCGCCGCGAAATCGCTGCTGGGTTCCTGACCCGCCGGCCTGCTGCAACATCACGTGCCCGGCCCTTGCCCCGCGCGGAGGCCGCATGAAAGGCTGGACAATCCTGCCCGCCCCGTGCCATCTGGCCTCATGAACACCGCAGCGATCCTCCGACGACGCGCCTGACGCGCCATTCCTGCCCTCATCCGGGCGGGCCTTCCTGCTGTTCACACATCCCTCACATCTTGACCCCTGCGCCCCCCTCGGGCCATCTCGGGGGCAGCCATACGCCACAGGACCGCACCCATGATCCCCTCTCTTTTGCCGACCTATTCCCGGACCGATTTTGCCTTTGAAAAGGGAGAGGGCAGCTGGCTCATCACCACCGATGGCCGCCGCGTTCTGGACCTGGGGGCGGGGATCGCTGTCAACGCCCTGGGCCATGCCCACCCCGCGCTGACTAAGGCGCTCACCGATCAGGCGCACAAGGTCTGGCACCTCAGCAACCTCTACCAGATCCCCCAGCAGCAGGCTCTGGCCGACATGCTGGTCGAGCACACCTTTGCCGACACCTGCTTTTTCACCAATTCGGGCACCGAGGCCTGCGAATTGGCCGTCAAGATGGCGCGCAAATACTGGTACGACAAAGGCCAGCCCGAGCGAGTCGAGATCATCACCTTTTCCGGCTCCTTCCATGGCCGGTCCTCTGCCGGGATCGCCGCTGCGGGGTCGGAAAAGATGACCAAAGGCTTTGGCCCTCTGCTGCCCGGCTTTGTGCATCTGCCCTTTGGCGACCACGACGCCATCGCCCCCGCGATCACCGACCAGACCGCCGCCATCCTCATCGAGCCGGTGCAGGGCGAAGGCGGCATCATCCCCGTGCCCGACCAATGCCTCAAGGGCCTGCGCGATCTGTGCGACCAGCACGGGATCCTGCTGATCCTCGACGAGGTGCAGTGCGGCGTGGGCCGGACGGGCAAGCTCTTTGCCCATGAATGGGCCGGGATCACGCCCGACATCATGATGGTGGCCAAGGGCATAGGTGGCGGCTTCCCCCTTGGTGCCGTGGTGGCGACCGAAGAGGCGGCCAGCGGCATGACCGCGGGCACCCACGGGTCAACCTATGGCGGCAACCCTCTGGGCTGCGCGGTGGGCAAGGCCGTGCTGGACATCGTGACCGAGCCTGCCTTCCTTGACGATGTGAACCGCAAGGCGGGCCTTTTGCGGCAAAAGCTCGAAGGGCTGGTCGCCGCGCATCCGGATGTCTTTACCGGGGTGCGGGGCTCGGGGCTGATGCTGGGGCTGACCTGCAAGGCCGCCAATGCGGATGTGGTGCAGGCCGGATATGCCGCCGACATCCTGACCGTGCCCGCTGCGGACAACACCGTGCGCCTCTTGCCGCCGCTGACCATCACCGATGACGAGATCGCCGAAGCCGTGGGCCGCCTTGAGACCGCCGCGCTGGCGGTGGCAGGCGCATAGCCCCGGGGCCGCTGTCAAGGTATGCCTGCCTAACTGGTCATACCCGCCGAAATCGTTAACCTTTGCGCAGACTTCACCAGAATTTGCGCAAAGGATACTTCGATGGCTGACGAAATTATCAGCGTTAACACGACAACCTCGGTCGATCTTGACGGCGACGACGCCTATCTGCTGCTGCCCGGCATCACGCATTATGTGGCGGGTGGGGTTACCAACACGGTTGAAACCACTTCGGGCGCGTCCGGCAACCAGCTGGCCGTCTATGGCGTTCTGACCTCGATCAGCAATCGGACGATCAGTCTGGATCAAAGCAGCGCAACGGACGTCTTTTTGCTGATCGGCAGCACCGGCAGCGTCAGCAATCTGTCGAATTCCGGCTTTACGATCAAGCTGGACGGGACGGACAACGTTATCACCAACCATGGCGAGATTTCGGGCTTTGGCGCGATCGATTTTGACGGATCGGGCCACACGCTGACCAATACCGGCACGATCACCGGGTCAAATGACGGTGGGCTCGCGACCATTGGCGGCGCCAACGTTGCCAACCTGACCATTGTCAACAGTGGTACAATTGCGGGGTATCAAACGTTGGAGGGGCACAGGGGGTTCGTGCTCAACAATTCAGGTCAGATCCTGTCGACCGAAATCACGATCAGCATTCCCGGATTCGGGCTGGACAGCACCTCAATCTACAATTCAGGCACAATCGCATCCAGCAGCGGGGTGGCCCTGTCTTCGATCTCGTATGGCGTGAATGTGACAAATGTGGGTCTGATCACCGGGGATCTGATCCTTGCCAACCAGCAGGACAGCGTCATCAACTCGGGCGTGATCGACGGCGACGTGTCGCTGGGCGATTTTACGGATACCTATATCGGGCGCGGCGATGGTCTGGTCACCGGGACGGTGCTGGGCGGAACGGGGGATGACACGCTGCGCGGCAGCGATCAGGCCGACAGCTTTGACGGCGGCATCGGCGACGATGTGATCGTCGGCGGCGGCGGGGACGACACGCTGAACGCCGGTGACAACAACGACATCGTCTCGGGCGGCGGCGGCGATGACACCATCTCGGGCGGGGTGGGCAACGATACGCTGAGCGGCAATTCGGGCAACGACAGCATCAGCGGCGAAGCGGGTATCGACAACCTGATCGGCGGCACCGGTGACGACACGCTGCGCGGCGGCGGCGACAACGACACGCTGCGCGCCGGGTCCGGCACCGACAGCCTGACCGGCGACGCGGGCAGCGATTTCCTGTTCGGCGGCGCGGATGATGACGAACTGAGCGGCGGCGATGACAATGACTTTCTGCGCGGCGAGGCGGGCAATGACCTGCTCGAAGGCGACGGCGGCACCGACGATCTGCGCGGCGGCACCGGGCAGGACACGCTGGACGGCGGCGCGGGGCTGGACCGCCTGTATGGCGGGGCAGGGGCCGACACCTTTGTCTACACCGATGCCACCGACAGCCAGACCGGCACCATCGACACGATCTT
>JAHDCH010000193.1 GCA_020629995.1 Pseudaestuariivita sp.
CCATGATCCTCGACCGCATCCGCGCCCTGTTCGGCGGCACCGCAACCGAACCCCTGCCCGAGCCCGACGCCCGCCTCGCCCTTGGCGCTTTGCTCGTGCGCGTCGCCAAATCCGATGCCCACTACCGCTTTGACGAGATTGCCCAGATCGACCGCATTCTCGCCCTGCGCAATGCGCTGAACCCGGTCGAGGCCGCCAAGATGCGCGCCACCTGCGAAAAGATCGAAGCCGAAGCGCCCGAAACCGAGACCTTTGCCGCCCTGATCCGCGAAAACGTGGCGTATGCGGAACGCGTCGGTGCGGTTCAGGCGCTGTGGCAGGTCGTTCTGGCCGACGGCGTGCGGCATGAAAACGAAGAGGCTCTGGTGTCCTTGATCGAAGGCACCCTGGGCGTCTCCCGCACCGACAGCGCCGCCGCCCGCGCCGAAGTGTCCGGGTGACCCCCTTGGCACCGCGACGCGGCAGCCCTACCTAGACACCCATGTTCGAAGCACTCCTCAACCGCCTCACCCAAGCGCAGCCCGAGCAATTGCCGGATGCCGACGCCCGCCTTGCCCTGACCGCTCTGCTCGTGCGTGTCGCCCGCACCGACGGCACCTACGCCGGGATCGAACAAGAGCGCATCGGCCGCATCATCGCCGCGCGCTATGACCTTGATCCCAAGGCCGCCGCCGCCCTGCGCGGCGAGGCCGAAGTGCTCGAGGAAGAGGCCCCCGACACCGTGCGCTTTACCCGCGCGATCAAGGACGCCGTGCCCTACGAGGACCGCATCGCGGTGATCGAGGCTTTGTGGCGCGTGGTTCTGGCCGATGGGGTGCGCGAGGCCGAAGAGGACGCGCTTCTGCGCCTTGTCGCCTCCCTACTGGGCATCTCCGACCGCGACAGCAACCTTGCACGCCAGCGCGTCAGCGCCGGCTGATCCGTGACCGCCAGCCTGCCCATGTACCTGCGCCCCGAAACGGCGGGCGCGACGGGGCGGCTGTGGCAGGCTATCCGCGCCGAGCTGGGCGAAGGCCCCGCCGACCTCGACACCCCGTCCGATCTGATGACCCATTGGCGCGATCCTGCGCTGGTCCTGTCCCAGACCTGCGGCCTGCCCTACCGCGCGCATCTGCATGGCTTGGTCGATCTGGTCGGCACGCCCGATTACGGCCTGCCCGGATGCCGCCCGGGATACTACCGCTCTGTGCTGGTGACCCGGCCCGAACATGCGCGCACCGCCCCGGCCGACTGGGCCGCCATGCGCCTTGCGGTCAACGACGGCGGCAGCCAGTCGGGCTGGGCCGCGCCCGCCGCGCATCTGGCCGCTCAGGGCCTGGCCTTCGGCACCGTGGTCCTGACAGGCGCGCATGCCGCCTCTGCCCGGGCCGTGGCGCGGGGTGACGCGGACATCGCGGCGCTGGATGCCCAGACCTGGCGGCTGATCTGCCGCCATGATCCCCTTGCCCTGACCGTGGTTGCCGAAACCGCGCCCACCCCCGGCCTGCCCCTGATCACCGCTCGAGGACGTGGAGCGCAGGTGCGGCGCGCGGTCTCGGCGGCCCTGGCGCGCCTGTCGCCATCCGATGCGGACGCGCTGGACCTGCGCGGCCTGATCGGCATCCCGGCGGCCAGCTACCTGGCCGAACCCCTGCCCCCCGCCCTGCCCGCCGGCACCATTCGGCTGGCAAGCTGACGCAGCGGCATGCCCCATGGACAAGCCGCCCGCTTTTCCGCAATAGTCTGGCCTGCCGCATATTCTCACGGACCCGCCAGTGACCTCTGACACCCCGGTGATCGAAATCCGCGACCTCCACAAAGCCTATGGCGACCTGGAGGTGATCAAGGGCGTGTCCCTGACCGCCCGCAAGGGCGAGGTCGTTTCGCTGATCGGGTCTTCGGGATCGGGCAAATCCACGCTTCTGCGCTGCGCCAACCTGCTGGAACACAGCCAGCAAGGCGATGTGCTGTTCCAGGGCGAGGCGGTCGCATGGGCCGGATCGGGCGCTGCCCGCCGCCCCTCCAGCCCCGCCCAGGTCACGCGCATCCGCACGAACCTTTCGATGGTGTTCCAACAGTTCAACCTTTGGGCCCACATGACCGTTCTGCAAAACGTGATGGAAGCTCCGGTCACCGTGCTCAAACGCGACCCCGCCGAGGTCGAGGCCAAGGCCCGCGACTATCTCGCCAAGGTCGGCATCGGCGACAAATGCGATGTCTATCCGGCGCAGATGTCCGGCGGCCAGCAACAGCGCGCCGCCATCGCCCGTGCCCTGTGCATGGAGCCTCAGGCTTTGCTCTTTGACGAACCGACCTCGGCCCTCGACCCCGAGCTGGAACAAGAGGTTGTCCGCGTCATCCGGGCTCTGGCCGAAGAGGGCCGCACCATGATCATCGTCACCCACGACATGCAGATGGCCGCCGATGTCAGCGACCATGTCGTGTTCCTGCATCAAGGGCTCATCGAAGAAGAAGGCCCCCCCGCCCGCCTGTTCGGCATGGCGCAATCCGAACGCCTGCGCGCCTTTCTCAATGCGCGTCAGGCCGTCTGACACCACTCAGCTTTGCAAGGGAGACACTCACAATGAACAAGCTGATCCTCACCACCGCCGCCCTGGCCCTCGTCGCTGGTGCCGCCCTGGCCGATGGCCACGCGAAAACCATCCGCATGGGCACCGAAGGCGCCTACCCTCCGTACAACTTCCTCAACGATGCGGGCGAGGTTGACGGGTTCGAGCGCGAGCTGGGCGACGAGCTGTGCAAGCGCGCCGAGCTGACCTGCGAATGGGTCACCAACGAATGGGACAGCATCATCCCCAACCTGGTGTCGGGCAACTACGACACGATCATCGCCGGCATGTCGATCACCGCCGAGCGTGACGAGGTCATCGACTTCACCCAGAACTACACCCAGCCCGATCCTTCGGCCTACCTCGCCGCTTCGGCGGATGTGGTGCCCGGTGACGGCCCGATCGCGGCCCAGACCAACACGATCCAGGCCGCCTTCATCGCCGAGCAAGGCTGGGCGCTGATCGAATTCGCCACCCCCGAAGAAACCGTGGCCGCGGTGAAATCGGGCGAAGCCGATGCGGTTCTGGCCGATGCGTCGTACCTCGCGCCCATCGCGGCAGACGATGCCGAGCTGGTTCTGCTCGAGCAAAAAGAGCTGATCGGCGGCGGCGTGGGCATGGGCCTGCGCGAGTCGGACGGCGAGCTGCGCGACAAGTTCAACGCCGCCATCCAGTCGATGAAAGACGACGGCACGCTGAACGCTCTGATCGCCAAATGGGAAGTCGGCGAGCAGTTCTAAGCCGCTGACCTTGCATGATCTTCAAGGGGTCGCCTGCCGGGCGGCCCCTTTTTCTATGTGGCAAAGCGCGCCGGGCGAAAGCTGGCCAGCAGCGCCTGCGAGGTGTTGCTTGGCCCGTCGCAGATCTCTTGCGCGGCCAGCTCGCCCGTGATCGCCGCCAGCGTCAGGCCCGAATGCATCGTGGCCGCGTACAGCCCCGGCAGCGCCAGCCCGATCACTGGCAGCCCATCTGCGGGCATGGGGCGGTGCCCCAGCCGCACCTCGGCCCAGTCGCGCCCCGCTGCGGGCAGCACCTGCGCCAGCCTTTCCAGCGCGGCTGCAGCAGCCTGATCGGGCGTGTCCTCGAGCGCGGCGGCATCATCGCGCTGATGGGCTGCCGAGGTCGGCATGACCAGGGCGCCATTCGCGCGCTGGCGCACCTCTCCGCCCGCCGTGGCCAGAACCCGGCTCAGCATGGGCGGGCGCGGCGGCGTCTCAAGGATATAGGCCGGGCGCGGGAGCATCGGCAGCGGCACGCCCGCCGTGGCCATCAGGCCTTCGCTCGCCGTGCCGGCGGCAACCACAATCGTATCCGCCCAGAGCGTGCCTACCGGCGTCTGCACGCCGCGCACCCGGCCGTTTTCCAGGGTCAGGGCCGTCGCACTCAGGCCCTTGATCACCCGCGCGCCCTTTGCGCGGGCCGCCTCTTCCAGCCGGGTGACCAGCGCGCGCGGCTCGGCCACGCCTTCGGTCTCGAACAGCAGCCCCTCCTCGGGCGCTCCGCACAGTTCAGGCTCCAACGCGGCCATGTGGGCTGCGTCCACCTTCCGGACCGGATAACCCAGCGCGCCCAGCTCGTCCGCCACCCGCGTCAGCTCTGCGCCCTCGAACTCCCAGCTGAGGCAGCCCGTCTGCGTCAGCGGCAGGTCCAGATCTCGCGACAGGCGGCGATAGGCCTCAAGCCCTTCGGCCCGCAGGCGAAAATGGTCATGGCTGAGGTAAAAGCTGGCATTGATCCAGCCAAAGGACGCATCGCTCGCCCTTGGCGCGCCCGCATCGATCAGCGTCACCTGTGCGCCGCCTGCCTGTGCGTGACAGGCGATCGCGGTGCCGATCACGCCCCCTCCGATGATCAGGATCCTGTGCGCCATGGCTGCGCTCCTTTGCCTCGGGGCAGAATTGTCCGCGCGGCCACCTTTTGTAAACGGCGCTGCGCAATCATCGCTGGAACGCACAGCCCAAGCGGGTAGTGTAGTGCACCAGAATCACGAGAGAATTCGCCATCTTTTCCTATTGCGCAGATCCGGCCAGCCTCGAGGGGCTCACATGGCTCAGCTGTTACCTGACCACGGGCAAGCATCTGACGGCCTACTGGTCCTTTGTGACGGTGCTGGTGCTGCTGGCGATCACTGCGCCCACGGCGCTGCTGTTCGGGTTTGGCGGGGCAACCGCGGCGCGGTCGGGCTTTGCGCCTCTGCGCTGGCTGGGCAAGGGATATATCGCGGTGGTGCGCGGCGTGCCGGACATCGCGTTTTTCCTGTTCTTTGTCATCGCTCTGGATCAGGGGTTCGAATGGATGCGCCATCAGGTGCTGTGCCCCGGCTGGGACCAGCCGATCCGGCAGGGCAATGATTTTGTGGTCTGCCGCGAGGCCAAGCTGCCATTGGGCGACGCGCCGCAATGGGTGCACGAGGTCTATGGCTTTGCGCTGGCGGTGCTGACCTTTGCCATCGTGTTCGGTGCCTTTGCGGCCAATGTCCTTTATGGTGCGATGCGGGCGGTGCCCCGCGGCCAGGTTGAAACCGCCGAAGCCTATGGCATGACGCGCCGCCAGACCTTCTGGCGCATTCTGGTGCCGCAGATGTGGGTCTATGCCCTGCCCGGCCTGTCGAACCTGTGGATGGTGCTGATCAAGGCGACGCCTTTGCTGTTTCTTCTGGGGGTCGAGGACATCGTCTATTGGGCGCGCGAGCTGGGCGGGATCAAGACTTCGCGCTTTACCGAATACCCGCATGGGGACTGGCGGCTGTGGTATTTCCTGGCGCTGCTGGTGTTTTATCTGGCCTTTACAAAGTTGTCCGAGCGGGTGCTGGACCGGCTGTCGGCGCGGCTGAACCGCGGGCAGGCCACCTTGGGAGGCGCGGCATGAGCGGCCTTCTCATCCGCCACCTCCTCATCCGCCCTGACAGGCGGCCTCGGATCACGGGGGGCGCGGCATGAGCTGTCTTGAGACGATCCAGGCCTATGCGCTGCGGTCCATCGGTTATGGCGA
>JAHDCH010000003.1:0-2005 GCA_020629995.1 Pseudaestuariivita sp.
AATGCAGGATGTCCATCGCGTCGATCACCAGCCCGATGTCGCTCGCGTTCTTGCCGACGGTGTTCGCCGTTTCCTGATGCGCCACGAGACCCAGGTCGCGCACCGTTTTGGACCAGTTGTTCAGTCGGCCCGACGACCAGTCGCCATAGACCCGCCGCAGCGCAGGTTCGCCCAGCGCGGTGATTTCCTTGAGGATGTGTCCGGCGAATTTGGCCGGGATGTTGTCGGCGTCGATCAGCACGGCATAGAGGGGGCGGGTGCGGCTTTGCATGAAGCGCTCCGGTTCAAAGGTGTTTCAGCATGACAAGCGCATCGACCATGCCGCGGGTGGGATGGTCATAGACGCCGGACAGGCGCCCGACGGTTTCAAACCCCCATTTGGTCCACAACCCGATTGCGCCGGTATTGGTTGCGATCACAAAGTTGAATTGCATCGCGCGGTAGCCTGCCAGCCGCGCTTCGTCCAGCGAATGGGCCAGCATCGACGACGCAATGCCCTGCCCCCGCGCGGCAGGGTCAGTGATGTAGCCGCAATTGCACACATGCGCGGCGCGGCCTTCGCCATTGGGGCGCAGGTAATAGGTGCCGACGATCTGTCCGGCCTGCTCGGCCACAAACACAACCCGCCCGCCCGAATGCCAATAAGCCACCGCCGCGCGCCCTGTCAGAGATTGATCCACCGCATAGGTTTCGCCCGCGGCAAAGACCGGGGATATCAGCGCATCAATCGCGTCATGATCCGCAGGATCAGCCGCGCGGATCGTCAGGGTGGCTTCATCCATTCGAAAGGCTCACGCCGTCATGGCTGATTTCGACAAATTCAACCGCAAGCTCATGCGTGCCAGATGTCAGATCAGAGCTGCCTATCTTGATGGGACAGGCATTGGCCAGCGTCCAGGCCATGGTGGTCTTACCGGCGTCATCCAGCAGGGACACGGTAAGCGTTTTCGCCGTGACTTTGTTCAATTTGACATCCTTCACCCAGTCCCAAAACGCGCTGTCTGCGGGAAGAACGCCCTTGCGGAAGGTCACGAGACCCGTCTTTCTCAACCCCGGCAACTTTCTGACACCGGCGGGCCTGCCGGATCCATCGGAGATCTCGAGCGGCACGTCATCGATATCAAGGCCGCTGACTTCCTGAAACGCAACATCCCCAACGCCGGGGATGCTGACAGAGAAATGGAATTTGGGCAGAGGCCAGTTCGGGGACTGGACCTCGCCCCCCATCACTTGAGCTCGTCCGCCGAAGTGATCACCTTGCCAAGCAGGCCATAGCTGATCGCCTCGTCCGTGGTCAGCCAGAAATCGCGCTGGGTGTCCTCGGCGATCTTGTCGGGCGTCTGGCCGGTTGCGGCGGCGAACAGGTCATGGAAGCGGTTGCGCATCGCGATGATCTGTTCGGCCTGAATGGCCATGTCCGACGCAGTGCCGCCAATCCCGCCCGAGGGCTGGTGCAGCAGGAACCGGGTGTTGGGCAGGCAAAAGCGGTTCTCGCGCTCGGCGCCGACAAAGATCAGCGCGCCCGCGCTGGCCACCCAGCCCGACCCGATGCAGCGCACGGTCGGTTTGATGAACTTGATCATGTCATGGACCATGTCGCCCGATTCCACATGCCCGCCCGGAGACGAGATGAACAGGTTGATCGGGTCGTCGCTGTCTTCGGCCAGGGCAAGAAGGTGGCGCACGGTCTTGTTCGCCAGCTTGTCGTCGATCCCGCCCGTCACCAGAACGTTGCGCGATTTGAAGAACCGCTTTTCGATGTCGTCGCTGGAAGCTTCGGGGGTTTTGGAATCGTCGCTCATGGCGGGGCCTCACATGATCTTGGTTGAGGCAGAACATAACCCTGCAGCGGCCAAGCGCAATGGGGGCGCGCCAATCATTCGCCGGCAAGCTCGGCCATCAGCCGCGCCATGATCTGATCGCGGCGCACGACACCCACCGGCTTTTTGAATTCGTCGGTCACAACCAGCGTCTCGACCCCGTCGCGCAGCATGGCCCGCAAGGC
>JAHDCH010000003.1:2105-31854 GCA_020629995.1 Pseudaestuariivita sp.
ATTCGTCGGTCACAACCAGCGTCTCGACCCCGTCGCGCAGCATGGCCCGCAAGGCCGTACCGTTCGATTGTTCCTGACGGACCGATCGGCTGGTCAGCGGAAACAGCTGGCGCAAAGCCGTGAAATCCTCGCGTTCGAGATTCTGCGTGAAATCGTGCATAAGGTGGTCCATCGAGGCAAGGCGCCCCACCGAAAGAGCATCAGTCGAGGCGCGAAACCGCCCCTGCCCGTCGACAAAGACGATCACGAGGCGCGGATCAATCTCACGCAGGCGATGGACGTACTGGTCGATGGCCTGCGGTGTATAGGCGGTCGAGCCTGCCTCGAACTGCAAAACCACAGAACTGCGCGGCGAGACCCGGTCGATCTGGCGTTGAAGGCGCGGCATCTCGGCCTTGGTCACGACCGAGATCGGCTCAGTCTCCAGCTCGACATCCACCGGCTGTTCGGCGGCGGCACGGAACTTGGCACCCCATCCGCCGGGGCCGCTGATTTCGGTGAGCTGGCCCGAGGCCAGAAGAAAGCCCAGAACAGGAAAGAACAAAAGAGCGATAAAGATGGTCGCGTCCCCGCCGATCTCGTCCACTGATTTCAGCAGGATCAGACCAAAAAGGGCGATGCCGGCAGCCGCGACAAGGCCGGGGAAAAAGGCGTCCGGTTTCATGGCGGACCTCTCGAAATGCGTGCGATCAATGCGCAATACTACCGCATCACGTGCGACGCGGGACAGTCGGCTTTTCCTTACCGCTTGCGCGTCGGACGCTGCGGCGGGGTCCGGAAACTGGGGGCCATGTCACCAAAAAGATCGCCCGTCGCCCCATCGCCCGAGGGCCGGTCATAGCGCAGCATCCACGGTGCGGGCGCGGCCAATGCACCCCCCGGATGCCAGTCAAAATACCCCAGCGCGCCGGGCGCGGGTATGGGCGCAATCTGCCGCGCATCGGTCAGCACCAGACCGCGCGGCCCTCCGAACCAGTCGCTGTCAGACTGCGCAACGATGTCGGTTACCTCAACCGTGCCGATGATCGCGCCGCGCACCAGATCTTCGGGGCGCGGACAGGCGACGCCGTGCCGGTGAAGACGCCAATGCGCCCACTGGAATTCGTCTTGCTTCAGACCGGTGGCGGCATGGATGCAGATTGGCCCCAGACCCATGCCGCCCGCCGCGATCGCGCCCGCAGTGCGGTTTTCGATCCGCTTGTGGCCGGCCACGATGGCCCAGGCCCAGGGCTGGCGCACCGACAGGGCAAGCGGCGGAAGATGGGCGGGTTTGTCCATGGTCCTGATCTAGGGCGACGCCCGCACGTCGCAATTGTGTGGTCTTTGCAGGACGGATGCCGTTAACGATACGGCAACAACAGGACAAACATGCCGCATCCCCAGATCATCGATCCCGCGCTGCAAAGTGCCGACGCCCGGATGGCGCAGCGCCGCCGCGTGTTGGGCATTGCAGCGATGGCGGCAGGATTTTTCCTGTTTTCGATCGTCGACACGATCGCCAAGGTCCTGACGGCCGAGTTTCACCCGTTTCAGATCGTCTGGTCGCGGCAGCTGGGCATGGTGCTGGGCGTTGCGGTGCTGTTTGCGATGCAAGGTCGCGCTCTGTTCCGCACGGCGCATCGGGGCCTGCAGATCAGCCGGGGCGTGCTGGCGGCCTGCTCGGCGACGCTGTTCATCTTTGCGGTGGCCTATGTGCCGATTGCCGATGCGGTGGCGATCAGCTTTGTCGCGCCGTTTCTGGTGACCGTGCTGGGTGCGCTGGTGCTGAAAGAGCAGGTCGGCCTGCGCAGGTGGACAGCCGTGTGCATCGGTTTTGTCGGAGCGCTGGTGATCCTGCGGCCCGGGATGGGTGTGGTGCATCCCGCGGCGGGTCTGGTCCTGCTGGCGGCCTTCTTTTTCGCGCTGCGCCAGATCGCCAGCCGGGTGCTGGGCAATGCCGATCCCACAGCGACCACGGTCGCCTATACCGCCGTCACCGCGACGCTGATCCTGACGTTGCCTGCGCTGCTGGTCTGGCGCACGCCAACCAGCGCGTTTGACTGGGGCCTGCTGGCGCTGCTGGCCGCGCTGGCGGCGGTGGCCGAAACGCTGATCATTCGCGCGCTCGAGCTGACCGAGGCCGTTGTACTGGCCCCGCTGCATTACACGCTGATCATCTGGGGCACGGGCTGGGGCTGGCTGGTGTTCCACCAGCTGCCGGACCTGTGGACCTGGGTGGGTGCGGCGATCATCGTTGCCTCGGGCCTTTACACCCTGCGCCGCGAGAGGCTGGCCAAGGCGCGCAGCTGAGGCGCGCCCTGGCACATTTTCAAAGCGGTCAGAAGACGACGACCGACCGGATCGATTTGCCCTGATGCATAAGGTCGAACCCTTCGTTGATGTCATCCAGCGACAGGGTGTGGGTGATCATCGGGTCGATCTCGATCTTGCCGTCCATGTACCAGTCGACGATCTTGGGCACGTCCGTGCGCCCCGACGCGCCACCGAAGGCCGTGCCGCGCCAGACCCGACCGGTCACGAGCTGGAACGGGCGGGTCGAAATCTCGGCCCCCGCAGGCGCGACGCCGATCACGATCGACTCGCCCCAGCCCTTGTGCGCCGATTCGAGCGCCGCGCGCATCACATCCACGTTGCCTGTGGCGTCAAAGGTGTAGTCACCGCCCCCGCCGGTCAGCTCGACCAGATGCGCGACCAGGTCGCCTTTGACCTCGGACGGGTTGACGAAATCGGTCATGCCGAAATGGGTGGCCATCTTGACCTTGTCGGGGTTCAGATCGACGCCGACAATCTGATCCGCACCCGCCAGCCGCAGGCCCTGGATCACGTTAAGGCCAATGCCGCCAAGGCCAAAGACAATGGCGCGGCTGCCGATCTCGACCTTGGCGGTGTTGATCACCGCGCCGATGCCGGTGGTGACGCCGCAACCGATGTAGCAGATCTTGTCGAACGGCGCGTCCTTGCGGACCTTGGCCAGCGCGATCTCGGGCAGCACGGTGTGGTTGGAAAAGGTCGAGCAGCCCATGTAGTGCAGGATCGGCGTGCCATCGAGCATGGAAAAGCGCGAAGTGCCATCGGGCATCACGCCTTGTCCCTGGGTCGAGCGGATCGCCTGGCACAGGTTGGTCTTGGGGTGCAGGCAGTATTCGCATTCGCGGCATTCAGGCGTGTACAGAGGGATCACGTGATCGCCCGGTTTCAGCGAAGTCACCCCCGGCCCGCATTCGACCACAACGCCCGCGCCTTCGTGGCCGAGGATGGCGGGAAACATGCCTTCGGGGTCCGCGCCCGACAGGGTGAATTCATCCGTGTGGCAGATGCCGGTCGCCTTGATCTCGACCAGGACCTCGCCCTCTTTCGGGCCATCGAGATTGACCTCCATCACTTCAAGCGGTTTGCCAGCCTCGAGGGCCACGGCGGCACGGGTGCGCATTGTCTTGTCCTTTCGTCTTGTTGCCACCAGCCTGAGCCAAGGTCCGCCGCATTTCAACTCCCCTGCGCCGCTTGATTGCCTTTCTGCGTCATGCCGGGGCAGAGTTGCAGGATGAAACTTGTTCTGATCCTGACCGCCGCAGCGCTGATGCTGAACGCCTGCGAGACCGCCACCGAACCCGGCCCTGACACGTGCGGCGCCGCAGCGCTGCAAGACCGCATCGGCGAGGGGCGCACGGCGCTGACCGATCCTTTGCCCGAGGGCACGCGGATCATCCCGCCGGGCACAGCCGTCACCCAGGATTACCGCCCCGAGCGGCTGAACATAGACGTCGACGCACAAGGCCGGATCACCCGCATCTGGTGCGGCTGACGGAACCCGGATCGTGGCTGGCACGTTGAGTTGTCAGCAACGAAAAGGAGACGACATGTCCGCGTCCGAGACAAATATCGAAAAGCAGACCCGCCGCCACATCGGCCCGCTGGCAGGGATTGCACTGAGCCTTGCCTTTGCCGGGCTGCTGTACGTGGGCTATGTCCTGTTCCTTGCCGAAAACGGTCAGGAACCACGCGAAGCAAGCACCAACGAGGTGAACCTGCCCGCGGTCACTGACTGATCAGCGCGATCGCCACCCGCATGACAAGGCCGGACACCACGTCCGGCCTTTTTTGCGTCTTTGCGCCGCGCGGGAGTGTGTCACGGCTCCTGCGCAACCTCGTGCCGGATCTGCGCCCATGTTAGCATGGTAAAGACCAGCGTGCCGCCCACCACATTGCCCGCCAGAACCGGCAGGAAGAACCCAAAGACCGCGGGGCCAATGGCCAGATCACCTTGCACCATGAGATAGGCCATTTCGACCGAACCGGCGATGATATGGGTAAAATCGCCCAGCGCGATCAGCCAGGTGAACAGCACGATCAGCGCCACGCGCCCACCCTGGGCCGAGGGCATCATCCACACCAGCGCCGCAATCAGCACGCCTGCCGGAATGCCCCGGGCAAAGCCCGACGCCGCGCCCATGTGCGTTGCATGGTGGGACAGGTCGGCGACAATGCGTTTGATCTCGGGCGTCAGTGCAGGCGTGTAGGCCAGAAAAGTGGCAATCGCGAAGGCCCCGATCACATTGGCCAACAGCACAACACCCCACAGTTTCGCCGTGCAGACAATGCACCCCCTCGGGTTCATCATCACCGGGACCACGGTTGTGATGGTGTTTTCGGTGAACAATTGCATCCGCCCGAGGATGACCAGCAAAAACCCCATCGAATAACCGAAGTTTTCAACGATATGCCGCCACGGCACATCGGGCAGAGCGCCGCGCAAGGCGGCCTCGGCCAGCACGGAAAAGCTGATCAGGATACCCGCGGCGATGCCCGACCAGAACAGCGACGCCATCGGGCGTTCAAGTTCTTCTTCGCCCTCGCGGCGCACGGTTTCGAAGACCATGCGCGCGGTCAGGCCTGTCGCCTCTTCGACGGCCTTGCGTTCGGATGGTGTCGTGATCGCTTGGTCGGCATGTGCCATTTGGGAATGTCCTTTTCGCAATGCGCGGCTCGGGCGCTTGGCGGTGTGATCGGGTCAGATCAGCGGTCTGGGACGCGCGGCAGAGCCCCCGTCCACCATGCCGATCTCGGCCAGTTTGGCCGGATCCGGCACGTGCAGGCGGCCGCCGGCCCAATTGGCCAGACCATCCTCGCGCAGGGCGGCGAGCGTCTTGTTGGTGTGGACCAGCGACAAACCCAAGGCATCCGCCAGATCCTGCTGGCGGAATGGAAAGCTGCATGATCCGTCAGCCGCGCAACCGTTCGTGGCCTGCGCGCGGGCGTGGATGCGGTGCAGGCACCATGCGACCCGGGTCCGCGCCGAATGCTGGCCCAGACGCGAAAGCGCTTCGCCCAGCAGATGTTCTTCGACCGCTGCAAGGAACGTCAGATCAAACGCCCGTTCGGGATTGGATTCGAACAGGGACCAAAGATCATGCCGGTTGAACACGCACAGGGTCATCTTTGTGGTGCTTTCGACCGCGTGGTGCATTTCGCCCATCACACCGGCCTGCAAGCCGATGAAATCTCCGGGCATGACAAAATTGACCACCTGCCGCCGCCCGTCCGGCAGTGTCTTGTAACGTAGCCCCAGACCCGACAGAACGGTATAGACCTGCGCGGCCTGCGCCCCTTCGACAAACAGCTGCGTGCCCGGGTCCACCTCCATTTCGCCTGATTTGAACCGCTGTGTCGCGCGTTCATCATCCTGCGAGAAGGCATTGAACATGTCATGACGCCGCAAAGGGCAATTTTTGCATTCGATAACCAAAACATTTCCCCAATCTATGTCACAGTTAAATGCGCGGCCGCGCATGGTGTGGTCTTGGTGCTGTCAGGGATCGACCGGAGCGCCAGTGATGACAGACACCTCATTTGCAATTGCGACGGACAACGAGCTTGAGGCGCTGGACCTCGAACAGATTGTCGTCGGTGCGCTGAACGCGCTGAGCTATCGGATCAAGCTTCCTGGCTCGGCCGGCGGCACCCCGGATCGCCTGCCTGTCGATCCGCCCCCGCGCGCCTTGTTTCTTGGGCACAGCGAAAGCGATCCGCGCCATTCCCGCCTGATCTCGTGGGCGCGCGAGACCGGCGTGCGGGTTATCCGCATAAACGGCCGACCCTCCCGAGAAGCGGGGGACTTGTTCCTGGCCCGGCCGTTCACGCAAAAGGATGTCGAGCGCATCATCTACGACCTGTAAATTGCACGGATCAGCCAGGCCCCAAGCGGGCTGATGTAGAAAACCGCAACGATCGCATAAAGCGCGCCCAGCGCGGCGAATGCGGTGTTGATCCCGTACCAATCGGTCAGAAGGTTCCAGCCCACGCCGGTTGCAACCACCACGAACATGGCCAGCGCAAGCGAGCCAAAGGCGCTTTGCGACAGCTTGCGCCAGACCCGGCGCAGAGCATGCCTGCCGTCAAAGTCATGTCTGGTCAGCATGGTGTGTTCATCCGTCCTGTCTTGCACACGGCAAAGCCGGCTTGGTCGCCCGTCCAAAAAGACGGGCGTTCAGAGATCCGGCGGGGTTTCGGGGTCAGGCTTTGAGCGTTTCGGTAGACGCGAAGAACATGGCCTGGCTGACCGCCGAGCGGACCTGTTCGGGCGCATAGGGTTTCGAGATCAGGAAGGCCGGCTCCGGCCCTTCGCCGGTCAACAGCCGTTCGGGATACGCCGTGATAAAGATCACCGGCACGTCGCCGTGTTCGGCCAGAATATCGTTGACCGCATCGATGCCCGAGCTGTCATCTGCCAGATGAATATCGGACAGGATCAGGTTCGGCATATCCCGGGCAGCAAGATCCCGTGCTGCATCTGCCGTGCGTGCAACGCCCGTGATCTGATGGCCCATTTCGGCAACGATCGCCTCAAGATCGACGGCGATGATGGCTTCGTCCTCGATGATCATCACCTTGCCGGACAGGGCCTGCCCCATCTCGTCATAGGCGATGGACACAAGCGACGCCGCCTCGTCGGCTGTCACTTTCATAACCGCCGCGATCTGCTCCATCGAAAGCTCTTCGATGGTGTGCAACAAAAGCGCTTCGCGGGTGTTGGGTGTCAGCCGCGCAAGGTGGCGTTGGGCCCGGGCTTCGATTCCGCTGTCGGTGTCTTCCAGCTCGACCGGCGTGCCAGTAGAGGACCAGATCGAATGAAACACCCGGAACAGAGCCACCTTGGGATCAAGCGACGTGTCGAACACCGATGTATCGCCGAGGATCGCCTCGAGCGTGGCGACCGCATATTGATCGCCCGACCCCTGAGAGCCGGTGAGAGCGCGCGCATAGCGACGCAGGTACGGCAGCATTTGGCCAAGACTTTCAGTGGCATCCGCCATGGAATTCGAAGTCATTCAAAAAACCCGTTGTTTTTCTGTGTCACGCGGGAACCAAACGCCGACTTGCGTGTTTGGTTCCCGAGTTTTTAATCTTTCGCATCCGCAGGTCGACCACACCATGCAGCAGAAAAAGCCAGCCGCCAGCGTTCAGCGCCAAATCGACGAGAATCTCAAACGCGTCTATGACGACGTTCTCAATCAGGATTTGCCCGAACGGTTCAGCAAGCTGCTGAACGAGCTGAAAGAAAGCCAGGCAAATGATACCTCGTCGCGCGGCGGACCGGAGGCAGACGAATGAAAGACGCCGATCCCCGCGACGAATTGGTCAGCCACCTGGGCGCCATGCGGGCGTTTGCCATGTCGCTGACCCGCAATTCGGCAACCGCCGATGATCTGGTGCAGGACACGCTGGTCAAGGCCTGGACCAATATCGAAAAATATGAGGCGGGCACGAACATGCGCGCCTGGCTCTTCACGATTTTGCGGAACACGTACTATTCGATGCTGCGCAAGCGCAAACGCGAGGTGGCCGACGCCGACGACACGCTTGCCGGGATGCTGGCGGAAAAGCCTGCCCATGACGGGCGCCTGCAGATGCGGGATTTCGAAGAGGCGTTTGCCCAGTTGAACGACGAACAGCGCGAAGCGCTTGTTCTGGTCGGTGCCGAAGGGTTCGCCTATGAAGAGGCCGCAGAGATGACGGGCGTTGCCGTAGGCACTGTGAAAAGCCGCGTGAACCGCGCTCGTGCACGGTTGGCCGAGCTGATGCACCTGGATGAAAACGAAGCGATCGAGATGACCGACCAGGTGACGCAGGCCATCGTCAACAGCGCCCCGGCCGCCTGACGAACCGGGACCGAATGCTGGGAGAGACGGTAGAACATGTGCGCAGCCTCACAGCCCGGCTGCTGGGGCTGCTGACCTTTGCCCTGTTTCCGCTCGCCCTGATTTCGCTGTACCAGACCCAGGCCGTCGTCGACGAGGCAGAGAACCTGTCGCGCATCGCCCTGCGTGCCGAGACGGAACGCGCCGCCATCAACGAACGCAAGCTGCTCGAAGAGGCGTTTGGCGCGGCCAAGGCCTTGGGGTCCGCCGTGCGGACGTCAGCCGGCGGCGACGGCGCCTGCAGCGACATTCTGCGCCGGTTTGTCGCCGACAATCCCAACTTTATCTTTGCCGGTTTCATTCAGGCGAGCGGGATGATGAGCTGCGCGTCTCAGGGTGACCCGGTCGATTTCAGTGGCCGGCCAACCTGGACCGAAGCGGTCACCGACATCCGCCCACGTCTGCAGGCCAACACGTCAGGTGCGGTGACCAAACGGTCGGTCCTCATCGCCAGCCATCCCGTGTTTTCGGATGGACGGTTTGCAGGCTACCTGTCGATCTCGATCCCGCATGATGTGTCGGAACAGATGATGCCGCAGTCCGCGCAGCGCGACGATTTCTGGCTGCTGACGCTGGGTCCTGACGGTTCGATCCTGTCCGCTTCGGGCGACGAGAGCATGATGGTCGACATTCTGCCTGCCGGGATAAGCCGGTCCGAGCTGTTTGGACGGGTCAATGCAGTCTTCAACGCGCCCAGCGGCGCGGGACCCAAACGCAAATATTCCGTCATTCCGATCTTCGACGGTCACGTCCACGCCGTCGGGTCGTGGCCTCTTGCATCAACGAAAAACAGCCTTGTCGGGCGCGGTGCCAGCGCGCCTTTGGTCTTTCCGATCCTCATGTGGCTTGTCGGGATCGCGGTTGCCTGGCTTGGCCTGCACAACCTGGTGATCCGGCACATCCGCGCCTTGCGCGACGCGATGCGCAGGTTCGCGCTTGGGGAACGCAACGCACCCCAATTGCGGCTGCAAAACCCGCCCGAAGAGCTGGCCCAGGCAGAACGGTCGTTCAACCGCATGGTCACGATCCTGACCGAAACCGAAGAGCGGCGCGAAGCGGATCTGCACGACAAGACCGTGCTGCTGCGAGAGGTGCACCACCGGGTCAAGAACAACCTTCAACTGATCGCCTCGATCACCAACCTGCAGATGCGCCACGTCCGCGCGCCCGAAACGCGCCGCGTGCTGGCCCAGCTGCAACGCAGGGTGCGCGGTCTCGCGACGATCCACCAGAAACTGTACACAACGCCTGACCTGACGACAGTCGACGCGCGCGAACTGGTCGAAAGCATGGTCGCGCAGATGGACCAGATTGGCGGGCGCATCGACGAAGCTCCTGTGGTGACCACGCATCTGGACAGCGCGATGCTGTATCCCGACCAGGCCGTTCCCCTGTCGATGCTGCTGGCTGAAGCGCTGAACAATGCCTGGAAACATGCCGGCAGCTTTGATGGCGAAAGGGCCCGGCTTGAGATCCGGCTGACCCAGGACAGCGATGATATCCTGCAGCTGGTCATCGAAAACTCGCGCGGCCCGGACAAGATCGACGGCGATGCCGAAATTCCGGACGGCGACGGCCTTGGCACAACGCTGATGTCCGCATTCGTGTCGCAGCTTGAAGGCCAGAGCGACGTGGAAACCGGCGACGATTTCTATCGCCTCACGGTACGGTTCGCCGCCGCAGCCTTTGACGACAACGGCAGCGATCCCGCCGCCTGACCCTGCCCTTCTCCCGTTGTAACCGGTCGTCGGCGTTGCACTTGCCGACACAAAAAGATTGCGCGCTCGTAGTTTTGTATACAATGTGTACGCAAAACCAAGCGAGTCGTGATGCCCAAACTGTCCGCCAAAGAGCATTGCCTGAACGATTTGCGCCACCGGATCCTGATGGTCGATCTGGAGCCGGGCGCCGATCTTGATGAGGTGAGCCTTGCCGATCAATACGGCCTGTCGCGCACGCCCCTGCGCGAGGTGCTTCAGAGACTGGCCGGCAAGGGCCTTGTTGTTCTGCAGGCCAACCGGGGCGCCAAGGTCGCACCGATGGATCTGGCGACCATGCGCACGTTTTTCCAGACCGCGCCGCTGGTCTATGCCAACATCGCCCGCCTTGCCGCCGAGCTGCGCACCAGCAGCCAGCTGGACGACCTCAAGGCCGCGCAATCGGCATTTCTTGCGGGGACGCGGGCGCGCGACCCCGGCGCGACAGCGCTGGCCAACCACAGGTTCCACGCGGTGATCGGAGAGATGGCGCATAACCCGTATCTGTCCGCCGCTCTGGCGCGCCTGCTGATCGACCACACGCGCCTCAGCCAGACGTTCTATCGCCCGGCCTCGCCAGCGGAACAGGTGCTGGTGGTCAAGGCAAGCGACCAGCACGACGCGATGATTTCAGCCATCGAAGCGCAGGAGGCCGCGTTGGTCACCGACCTTACGCTTCAGCACTGGGACCTCAGCCGCGACCGGCTGGAGCGGTTCGTGCGTCCTGATCCGCTGCCGGTTGACGTGATCTCTCTCAAGGACAAACGACATGCAGTTTGAGGGCATCTACACCCCGCTTGTGACCCCGTATCACGACGATTTCTCGCTGAACGAGTCCGCGCTTGCCGACACGGTCGAACTGCTGATCGGCGCCGGCGTGCACGGGATCATCGTCGCGGGCACCACCGGCGAATATTACGCCCAGACCGCCGACGAGCGTATCCAGATGATGACGCGGGTTCACGGCCTGATCGCGGGGCGCGTGCCCATGATCGTCGGCACTGGCGCGATCCGGACAGAGGATTCGGTGATGTATGCCGAACAGGCGGTGAAAGCCGGGGCGGACGCGCTGCTGATCGCCACCCCGCCCTATGCTTATCCCACGGGCCGCGAGATCGCGCTGCACGCGCTGGCCATCGACCGGGCCGCAAACCTGCCGGCGATGCTGTACAACTACCCCGGCCGCATGTCGGTGGACATGGATGAAGACTGCCTTGACCGGCTGGGCCGGTCACCCAATTTCCGCGCGATCAAGGAAAGCTCAGGCGACATCAACCGCCTGCACATGCTGGCGCGCGACTATCCTCATATCGGTTTGTCGTGCGGCATGGACGACCAGGCGCTGGAGTTCTTTGCCTGGGGCGCGCGCAGCTGGGTCTGCGCGGGGTCCAACTTTGCCCCCGAAGCCCACATCGCCCTGTATCGTGCCTGTGCGGTCGAGGGCGATTTCACAAAGGGCCGCGCGATCATGTCGGCGATGCTGCCGCTGATGCGGGTGCTCGAGCAAGGCGGGGCGTTTGTGCAATGCATCAAGCATGGCCTGACCACCCGCGGCATCAACGCTGGCCCGCCACGCAAGCCTCTTCAGCCGCTGAACAAGGACGCCCGCCGCGAGCTGGAAGAGGTGATCCGCACCATGAACACCACCCTCCGCGCCATCGAAGGAGCGCTGACATGACCGACCTTCTGACGCGCGCCGAATACGCCGCAATCGCCGCCGATCTCGATTTCCCGCGCACGCCGTTCATCGACGGCAAGTTCCGCGCGGGCAGCGGCCCCACCATGGACACGCTGAACCCCGCCACGGGCGAGGTGCTGGCAACGATTGCCACGGCAGGGGCCGCAGATGTGGATCTGGCGGTGCAAAAAGCCCGGGAGGCGTTTGATCAGGGCCACTGGTCCCGCGCCGATCCGGGGCACCGCAAGGACGTGCTGATCAAGCTGGTGAAATACATGACCCGCCGCCGGCGCGAACTGGCGGTGATGGAGTGTCTGGAAAGCGGCAAGCCGATCCGCGATTGCGAACAAATCGACCTGCCCGAGTCCATGGCCTGCCTCAAATGGCACGCCGAGACCGCCGACAAGATCTATGACCAGACCGCGCCGGCGGGCGACGATGCCATCGCCATGGTGGTGCGCGAACCCATCGGGGTGGTGGCGGCGGTGCTGCCTTGGAACTTTCCACTGCTGATGATGGCATGGAAGATCGGGCCTGCGCTGGCCGCCGGGTGCAGCGTGATCGTGAAGCCCGCCGAACAGACCAGCATGACCGCCCTGCGGGTGGCCGAGCTGGCGCATATGGCGGGCGTGCCCCGCGGCGTGCTGCAGGTCTTGCCGGGCGATGGCCCGAGCGTGGGCGAGCCGCTGGGGCGGCACATGGACGTGGATATGGTGACGTTCACCGGCTCGACCGAAACAGGAAAGAGGTTCCTGACCTATGCGGGCGAGAGCAACCTGAAGAAAGTCACGCTGGAATGCGGAGGCAAGAACCCCGCCGTGGTCCTGGACGATGCCGAAAACCTCGACCATGTGGCCGAGCATGTGGTGAACGCCGCGTTCTGGAACATGGGCGAAAATTGCAGCGCCGCGTCCCGGCTGATCGTGCACAAGGCAGTCAAGGCCCCCCTGATGGAGCGGATCGAGGCGCGACTGCGCGATTGGAAAACGGGTGATCCGCTGGACCCCGCAAACCATCTGGGCGCGCTGATCGACGCCGGGCATTGCAAGAAGGTCGCCGGGTATTTGGCCAAGGGGGACGCGGCCGACGGGCCTTATATCACCCCCAAAGTGTATGAGGTCGCCAAGGATGATCCCAAGGCAACGGACGAGATTTTTGGTCCGATCCTGTCGGTGATCGAAGTCGCCTCGACCGACGAAGCGATCGCTGTTGCCAATGACACCACCTATGGGCTCGCCGCGAGCGTGTTCACAGCGCACGCGCGCACCGCCCTGCGCGCCGCGCGCGACATCCGGGCGGGCACCGTGACGGTCAACTGCTATGGCGAAGGCAACCTCGCCACACCCTTTGGCGGGTACAAGCAATCGGGCTTTGGCGGGCGCGACAACGGCGCACACGCGCATGACCAATACACCGAGCTCAAGACCATCTGGGTTGATCTGAGCGATCCCAAGGATGGCGACAATGTGGGCTGAGCAACGGCAAAGATGGGTGAAATCACCCATCCTACAACGCGCACCGATCCGTAGGATGGGTGCTTGCACCCATCTGCTGCGAGGAGCCCGCACATGAGCGTCGAAGCCAGAGGCACGACCCGCCGGGGACGCGGTGCGCGCAAGGCCAGCAGGGTCGCCTTTGACACCACGATGCTGCCTGCCCTGCACCGCAAGCTGCCGCTGACGGAACCGATGGATCGCGAACAGATCGAAAAAATCGACGCCGCCTCCATGCACATACTGGAAAATGTCGGCGTGCAGTTTCGCGACGAGATCGCGTTGGCTGATTGGAGGCGCGCGGGCGCGAAGGTCGACGGAGAGATGGTCTATCTGGACCGCCACCACGTACGCGAACTGATCGCCACCATCCCCGAAACCTTTACCTACCACGCTCGCGACCCGCAAAAGTCGCTGCCGTTCGGCCGCGACCACGGCATGTTCATCCCTATGACCGGCGCGCCCTATCTGCGCGACTTGCAGGACGAACGCCGCAACCCGACGCTGGATGACCTGGCGATGTTTCACAAGCTGGCGCATATGCTGCCGGCGATGCATTCCTCGGCCCACCACATAGTCGAGCCCTATGACCATCCGATCAGCCAGCGGCATCTGCGGATCACCTATTCGTCGATGAAGCATTCCGACAAGACGTTCATGGGCATGACCACAAGCCCCAAGAACGCCGAAGACGTGATCGACATGTGCGCGATCCTGTTCGGTGAAGAGTACATCGACACGCACCCCGTGGTGACCGGCAATTGCAACGGCAACTCGCCGTTGGTCTGGGACGAGACGATGCTGGGCGCGATGCGCGCCTTCTGCAAACGGAACCAGCCGGTGCTGTGCTCGCCCTTTGTGCTCGGCGGGGCCAACACGCCCGCGTCTGTCGCACCCACGGTCGCACAACTGAACGCTGAAGCGCTGAGCGCGCTTGCCTATACCCAAGTGATCCGCAAAGGCGCGCCTGCGATCTATGGACACTACCTGTCCACCGTCAGCATGAAATCCGGAGCACCGATGGCTGGCACGCCCGAGATCAGCCTGATGAATTTCATGATCGGTCAGATGGCGCGCTTTTACGGCGTGCCCTGGCGCACGTCGAACACGCTGGGCGGGGCCAAGACCTTTGACGCCCAAGCCGGGTATGAATCCGCCATGACCCTGAACGCGGTCCTGATGGCAGGCGCCAATTACATGTGGCACAGCGCAGGCTGGAACGAAGCCGGGATGCATTGCAGCACCGCCAAGTTCGTCGTGGATGCCGAGATGTGCGCCATGGGCTACCGCATGGCCGAAGGCGTGCGCTGGGACGATTTCGACGAAGCGCTGGCGGCCGTTGGCGATATCGGCCCCGGGGGGCATTACCTCGGCCATCCGCACACGCTTGAAAATTTCCAGCGGGCGTTTTTCATGCCCGAGATGTTCGACAACAACTCGATCGAGCAATGGGTGGCCGAAGGCAGCATATCGATCACCGAGCGCGGGCTGAAACGGGCGCACGACCTTCTTGCGGCCTATGAAGAGCCAAAGCTGGACGAAGGCGTCGACGAGGCCCTGAGAGACTACATCGCCCGGCGCGAGCGCGAGATCCCCGCGGCAGACGCGCTTAATCAGGAGCACTAGATGCGCCTCACCCGAGCCACGCTCTGGACAAGGGACTTGCCGGTCGTCGGCGGGCCGTATGTCTACGCAGGCGCCACGCACGACGCCCTGACAACCCTGATCCTGCGGTTGGAAACGGATACCGGGCTGACCGGATGGGGCGAAAGCTGTCCGTTGGGCGCGACCTATGCACCCGCCTTTCCCGAAGGCGTGGCCGCGGCCCTGCGCCGCCTCACCCGCGCGCTGATGGGGGCCAAGGCTCTGCCCCGCCCGGCCGCCGTGCGGATGGAGGCCGAAATGATGGGCCAGCCGCAGGCGAAGGCAGCCGTGGACATCGCGCTCTGGGACATTCTGGGCAAGGCGACAGGCCAGCCCGTGCACGCCTTGCTGGGCGGCGCGCTCCGAGACCGGATCCCCAGCTATTTTGCCGTGGGGCTGATGGACCCGGACGCCACCGCGGCCAAGGTCGCCGCTGTCGCCGCCGAAGGGTACACAGCCGTCCAGCTCAAGATCGGCAGCGGCGATGTCGCCCGCGATGCGGCATGCCTGCACGCGGCGCACAAAGCGCTGCCAAAAGGCGTGACGCTGACAGCAGACGCAAACCGCGCGCTGACGGTCGGCGATGCGATGCACCTGTCGCGTTTGACCGCCGATTTGCCCATCGCGCTGGAACAGCCCTGCGCCACGCGGGCCGAATTGCGCGATCTGGCCGGCAAGATCGCGCACCCGATCTACTGGGACGAAGCGACCGAGGACCTGGCGCTGACCATGGACGCGCTGGCGCGGGGCCATGCGCAGGGCCTTGGAATGAAGATCACCCGCGTCGGTGGCATTTCGGCCATGCTCGCCGTGCGCGACATGGCCGCCGCACGCAGGGTGCCGATGTCGGTCGACGATCACTGGGGCGGCGACATCATCGCCGCTGCCTGCGTGCATCTGGGCGCGACGGTGGCACCTGACCTGTTTCGCGGCACGTGGCTCGCGCAGCCTTACGTGGCGCACCACTATGGCGCGACGGGCCCGACAATCTCGGGCGGGTGGATTGATGTTCCCCAAAGCCCCGGTCTTGGGGTCACACCAGACCCGGCGCGTTTGGGCCAGCCAACATTCGAGGTGACGGCATGAGCGATTTGAGCGGACAGGTCGCGCTGGTGACGGGTGCCATGGGCGGCATCGGCCAAGCGATCACGGCAGCCCTGCGAACAAAAGGCGCGACCGTGGTCACCACCGACCGCAGCGGAAGCGACATGGACGGAGATCTGACCGACGCCGCCTTTTGCGATGGACTTCCCGCGCGGGTCGCGCAGGCACATGGGCGGCTGGATATCCTTTGCAACAACGCCGGCATCATCACGCGCGGCAAGATCACCGAAGCCTCCGATGACGACCTGGCGCGCAGCCTCGCCGTCAATGTCGAGGCGCCGTTCCGTCTGTGCCGCGCCGCCATCCCGATCATGGCGGCGCAAGGCAAAGGCGCCATCGTCAACACTGCGTCCTGCTGGGGTGTGCACCCCGGCCCGAACCACCCGATCTACATCATGACCAAGGCGGCAGTCGCTTCGCTGACCCAGTGCCTGGGCCGCGATCACGCGCATCAGGGCATCCGCGTGAATGCCGTCTGCCCGAATGAGGTGGATACGCCCATGCTGCGCACAGGATTTGCCACACGCGGTCTCGACCCGGCAACCGCAATTGCCGATCTGGACGCCAGCGTTCCTTTGGGGCGCATCGCGCAACCTCAGGACATTGCGGATGTCGTTGCCTTCCTGGTCTCGGATGCCGCGCGCTACATGTGCGGCGCGCTAGTCGAGGTGAATGGCGGAAAGCCCGTCACATGACCTTGGCGGGCAAAATAGCCTTGGTGACCGGGGCTTCGTCCGGGATGGGTGCGGCGACGGCGCGGATGCTGGCCGCGCGTGGCGCGCGGGTCGTGACAGCGCAACGGCGTCGCGCCGGGTACGAAGATGTCGAGGTGGATCTGATGGACGCCGCAGCACCAGAACGCGTGATCGCGCGGCTGGACCGGCTGGACATCCTGATCAACTGCGCGGGCATGATGCTGGAAGGCACCGTGGAAGAAACCAGCATCGAGGAATGGCACGCGCAGCTGCACCTCAACCTCACCGTTCCGTTCCTGTTCATCCGCCATGCAATGCCGCTTTTGCGTCAATCACGCGGCGCGATCGTCAACGTGGGCAGCATCGAAGGGCTGGGGAACAATCCCCGTCATCCGGCCTATGGCGCCTCCAAGGCCGGGCTGCACGGGCTGACGCGCGCGGTGGCGGTGGATCACGGACCGGACGGCGTGCGCTGCAACGCCGTCGCACCCGGCTGGATCGACACCCCGCTGAACGAGGACTTCATCGCGTCGATGCCCGAGCCCGCGCGATTTCGCGCAAAAATTCGGGACGTTCACCCGCTGCGCCGCACGGCCGCGCCCGCAGAGGTGGCGGAACTGATCTGCTGGCTGGCCTCGGACGCGGCATCATTCGTGACGGGGCAGGTCTATACAATCGACGGCGGGCGCACGGCCCAGCTGCCATTGCCATGATCGCGCCGCCCACAGATCCCGGCCCCGCAGCCTGGGCCCGCCTGCTGCCACCAGCGCCAGGGCGCGCGCCGCTGAGCGGGCGTCAGACAGCCGACTGGCTGATCGTCGGGGCGGGGTTTGCCGGGTTGGCTGCGGCCTACCGGCTCAGCCAGCTGCATCCCGGCGACCGCATCACTCTGGTCGAGGCAAAGGAGATCGCCGAAGGGCCTGCGGGCCGCAATTCGGGGTTCATGATCGACCTGCCGCATGATCTGGCGTCAACCGACTACGCCGGGCAACTGGCCCGTGACCGCGCGACAACCAAAGACAACCGGCGCGCCATCGCGCTGGCCGCCGAAATGGCAAAGACCTTTGCCTTGCCCACCGAAGCCTTTGATCCCTGCGGCAAGGTCAACGGCGCGGCCACGGCCAAGGGCACGCAGCACAACCGTGACTATGCCGCGCACCTGACCCGAATGGGTGAGACGCACCAGATGCTGGATGCTGCCGACATGCGCGCGTTGACCGGCACCACCTATTATCAATCCGGACTGTTCACCCCCGGCACTGTCATGCTGCAACCGGCGATGTTCGTGCGCGGCGTGGCCGAGGGCCTGTGTTCGAACCGGGTGCAGATTTTCCCGGGCAGTCCAGTCACCGCATTGCAGCAAGAGGGCGACGGGTGGCGGGCGGACACGCCCGGCGGCAGCATCACCGCGCCGCGCGTGATCCTTGCGGTCAACGGACATGCCGAAGCCTTTGGGCATGGCGCGGGCCGGCTGGTGCATGTGCACACCTATGCGTCCATGACGCGCCCGCTGACCAAAGACGAAACCGAACGACTGGGCGGCGCAGCCCGCTGGGGGATCACCCCGGCAGACCCGCTGGGCACCACGGTGCGGCGTATTTCCGGCACCGGCGGCGACAGGCTGATCATTCGCAACCACGTCACCTACGATCCCGCGCGCGCCGCGCCTCACGGATGGGAAGCCGCGATCACCCGCCGCCACGACGCCAGCTTTGCGGCCCGGTTTCCCATGCTGGCCGACGTGCCGATGGAACACCGCTGGGGCGGGCGTTTGTGCCTTGCCCTGAACGGCACGCAGATGGTGGGTGAGGCCGCGCCGGGCCTGTGGACCGCCTGCGTGCAGAATGGGCTTGGGACGGTGCGCGGCACTCTGGCCGGGCTGCTGGCGGCCGAAGGCGCCTCGGGCGTGGCCTCACCCGCGCTGACCCGCGCTCTGGACGCGGATGCCCCCAAGCGCCTGCCGCCGGGGATCATTGCGACGCCTGTCGCACGCGCGCGCCTGTGGTGGGGTCAGGCCCGGGCCGGCCGCGAGCTTTAACCGGTAAAGAGCGCCTTCAGCTCGTCACGCAAAGCGGCCTTTTGCACCTTGCCCATCGTGTTGCGTGGCAAGGCCTGCCGCATCACGTAGGCGCGCGGGTGTTTGAACCGCGCAAGCGCATTGGCGCAGGCGTCAGACAGCGCGGCTTTGTCCGCGCCGCCGTCCGATGCGATGACCGCGACAACTGTTTCGCCCAGGTCCGGATGCGGCACGCCGATCACGGCGCTTTCGATCACCCCGGCTTGGGCGTCCAGCACTTCTTCGACTTCTTTGGGATAGACATTGAACCCGCCCGAGATGATCAGATCCTTGCCCCGGCCCACGATCGTCACATAGCCATCAGCGCCCTGCACCCCCAGATCGCCGGTGATGAAAAATCCGTCGGCCCGTAGCTCGGCCGCGGTTTTGTCGGGCATCTGCCAATAGCCGCCAAAGACGTTGGGGCCACGCACCTCGATCACGCCGATCTCGCCATGCGGCAGCTCGGTGCCATCTGCGTCGCAGACTTTCAGCTCGACCCCCGGGAGGGGCAGGCCGACCGTTCCGGCGCGGCGCTCGCCCTCGTAGGGGTTCGAGGTGTTCATGTTGGTTTCGGTCATGCCGTAGCGTTCGAGGATCCGGTGACCGGTGCGCGCCTCGAACTCGGCATGCGTTTCGGCAAGCAGTGGCGCGCTGCCCGATACGAACAGGCGCATGTGCCCGGCGAGGTCTGCGTCAAACCGCGGATCCCCCAGCAAGCGGGTGTAGAAGGTCGGAACGCCCATCATGACCGTGGATTGCGGCAATCCGGCGATCATTGCATCCAGATCAAAGCGCGGCAGATAGATCATCTGCGCCCCACAGGCGAGGCAGACGTTGGTGGCAACAAACAGGCCATGGGTGTGAAACACCGGCAGCGCATGCAACAGCACATCCGATTGCGCAAAGCGCCACGCCGCTGCCAGCGTGAGGGCATTGGACAGCAGGTTGCCCTGGCTCAGCATCGCGCCTTTGGAGCGCCCCGTCGTCCCCGACGTGTACAGGATCGCGGCCAGATCCTCGTTGGTCCGTGCCACGGGCGTGATGCTGGTGGGCAGATCGGTCGCGCCATCGGCAAAACTGCCCGCTCCGCCTGCGTCCATCGTTTCGATCCGCGCGCCGGCGCGGGCGGCAACGGCGGCCAGCGCGTCGGCCTGGCCCGGATCGCAGATCACCAGCCGCGCGCCGCTGTCGCCGATGAAATAGTCCAGCTCGGCCGGGGTATAGGCGGTGTTCAGCGGGATCAGAACCACGCCGGTCGCCACGCAGGCGGCATACAGCGCCAGCCCCTCGGGTGATTTTTCCACCTGCAGCGCCAGACGATCACCGGGCTCAAGGCCCAGCCCGTTCAGCCGGTGCGCGAACTGCGCCGCCATCATCAAAAACGCGCCATAGCTCAGCACGCCGCCATCGGGCGTGGCAAGGAACGGTGCGCGGCTGCCGGTGTGGACAGCAAACAGGCGGTCGTAAAGAGGGTTGGTCATGGCGGTCTCCTGCGGCAGGGCGGCGGCGCTGCGCCCTATGGTGATGCGACGCCGCGCAGCAGAGGTAAAGAGGCGCGTTTGGGTTTGACGCAATGCGCACAGCCGGGCACCGTGCGCCCCATGGACTATTTCGCGAACCCGCACCGCCCCGCCGGCCTGACTGGCCTTGACGATGTTCCCTACCCCAGCACGGATGCGGCCCGCGTCGCAGAACGGCTGGCCCGGTGCCCCCACGCCGCCGCCACCCCGCTGACCGCGCTGCCGGACCTGGCGCAAGAGCTGGGCGTTGCGCAGCTGCATGTCAAAGACGAACGCGGCCGCATGGGGCTGGGCAGTTTCAAGGCGCTGGGTGCGGCTTATGTCATCGCCTGCGATGCCGAAACCGGAGATGCACGCGGCGCGACCTACATCACCGCAAGCGCGGGCAACCATGGCCTGTCTGTCGCCGCGGGGGCGCAGGCCTTCGGAGCCGCCGCACACGTCTACCTGTCCGAAACGGTGCCCGAAAGCTTTGCCGAGCGCTTGCGGGGCCTTGGCGCGACGGTCGTGCGCGCGGGCAGCACCTATGAGGAAAGCATGCAGGCCGCGCTGGACGCGCGCGAGGCGGACCCAAGCCTGCGGCTGTTGTCCGACACCTCCTGGCCTGGCTACACCGAACGGCCCTGGCGGCTGATGGAAGGCTATGTTGCCTTGATGGCCGAAGCGATCGCCGAGATCGACGCAGCGCCAACGCATATCTTCCTGCAGGCGGGTGTTGGAGGTCTGGCAGGGGCCGCGGCGGCCATGGCGCGCAAGGCCTGGGGCGACGCGCCGCATATCGCGGTTGTCGAGCCCGAAGCCGCCCCAGCACTGATCGCATCGGCCCGCGCAGGACGTTCGGTGGTGACCACCGGGCCGGTGTCGGCGATGGGCAGGCTTGACTGCAAAGAGCCGTCGCTGATCGCGCTGAAGGGGCTGACGCGGGACGCGGACAGCTTTGTAACGCTGACCGAAGCCGAAGGGGACGCGGGCGCGGAAAAGATCGCTCGGGCCGGGATGCCTGCCTCGCCATCGGGCGCAGCGGGCTTTGCCGCCCTATGCGCAGCGGATGGCGCGATGAGGGAAGCGCTTGGCCTGAGCGCGGCATCGCGCGTCATGGTGATCCTCAGCGAAGGGCCCGCCGCGTGAGCACCCTGCCCTATCGGCTTGAAGAAACGCCGGGCGCGCGACTGGGGCTGATCGTTCTGCAATCGGACGAAACGGTCGAGGACGAGATGCGCGCTTTGCTGCCTGCATCGGCCCGGCTGATGGTCAGCCGCGTGCCTTCGGGGCTCGAGGTGACACCAGAGACCCTGGCCGAGATGCAAGGCCACCTGACACGCGCGGCAGAGCTTTTCCCACGCGGCTATGCCTTTGATGCGGTGGGCTATGCCTGCACGTCGGGCAGCGCCGTGATCGGGTCAGGCGCGGTCGCCGATCTGATCCGGCAGGGCACCGCGACGCGCGCGGCGACCAACCCGGCGGCGGCATTGATCGCCGCCTGCCGCGCGGCAGGCGTCACGCGGCTGGGGCTGGTTTCGCCATATGTCGAGGACGTGTCCGCCCGTCTGCGTGACGTGCTGCAGGAGGCTGGCATCGCCACCCCCGCGTTTGGATCGTTCAATGAAGCATCCGAGGCGGCAGTTGCCCGGATCGATGCATCCTCGGTGATTGCGGCGGCGCGCGAGGTGGCAGCGCAGGCACCGGTGCAGGCCGTGTTCCTGTCCTGCACCAATCTTCGGACAGTGCCTGTCCTGGCCTCGCTGGCCACGACGCTGGGGGTGCCTGTCTGGTCCAGCAATCTTGTGCTGGCGTGGCACCTGGCACGAGAGGGGCGCGCAATCCCGCACCACGCGCAGCCGCACGATCTGCTTGTTCCGCCTCAGGCGGCCGAGATCTGAGGCGCAGTTTCGCGGCGCACGCTCAGCCGGCCCGGTGTCCATTCCTTGACGTCATTGCCCAGCACCGCCTTGCGCATCCCGGCCATCCGGGCGCGGCGCGCGTCCTGCGGCATGTCGAGCGCGGCAAGGATCGTGTGATCCATCGCCCGGTGCGAGAACGGGTTGACGATCACCGCATCGTGCAGCTCGATCGCGGCACCTGCGAATTCCGACAGGACAAGGACCCCGTCGCCGTCGGTGCGCGCGGTCACGAATTCCTTGCACACAAGGTTCATCCCATCGGCCAGCGGCGTGATCCACGCGACATCCGCGGCTTGGTAATACGCCACCAGATCGGTGAACGGGATGGCCCGCGAGATCAGCGCGACAGGCTGCCAGCCCAGCGTGCCGAAACGGCCGTTGATGCGGCCCGCGACCTGTTCGACCTCGTTCTGAATCTCTTCATAGGCGGTCATGTTGCGGTTGGCGGCGACCGACACATGCATCAGGCGCACCTTGCCGCGCAGGTCCGGATTGTCTTCCAGAATGCGCTCAAAGCTTTCCAGCTGTTGAACGCCGCCTTTGGTATAATCGGTCCGGCCGACGGACAGGATCAGCTGGGCCTCGCCAAGTTCGTCCCGCAGGGCGGCGCGGCGCTTTTGCGTTTCCGGGGCATTTGCGTGGTCGGTGATATAGGTGGTGTCTACGCCAACGGGCGTGACGCTCACTTGGGTTTCGCGCCCGTCAAAGCTCACTGACAGCGGCACACGGCGTTCGGTCAGCGCCGTACCTTCGGAAATCCAGCGTTCCGGCACGTCCACAAATTCGCTGACATCCACGTCGAACAGCGACCGCGCCACCGACACGAAATTGGCCGCATAGCGCGGGATGTGAAAGCCGACGTCGTCGCAGGCCAGAAGGCTTTGCACGATCTCCTTGCGCCAGGGCAGGACGTTGAACATGTCGGCTGACGGGAACGGGGTGTGGTGAAAGAACGCGATACGCACGTCAGGCCGCATCGCTCGCAAGTACCCCGGGACCAGCCACAGGTTATAGTCGTGGATCCACACCAGAGCACCCGGCGCTGCCTCTTCGGCGGCGGCTTCGGCAAACCGGCGGTTCACGGCGCGAAAGTTCGCCCAATCGACGGGGTCGTAATTGTAGCGTTCCTTGAAGGCGTGCAGGATCGGCCAGAACGCTTCCTTGGAGGTGACGTGATAGAATTCGCGCACCTGTTCAGCGGACAAAGGCAGGCGCGAGACGGAGTAAGACCCGTAGGCGTCCTTGATTTCGACCTTTTGCTCGAAATCCGGCTGATCAGGATCCTCGGCCAGTTTCCAGGCGATCCAGGCCCCCTTGTCGACCGATCCGAAAAAGCTTTTCAGCGTCGGCACAATGCCGTTCGGGCTTTTGTTTTCGCGAAAGACGGTGCGCCCGTTTTCCTCGACCTCTTCATAGGGTTGGCGATGGTAGACGATGACAAGCTCGGACGACATGCGCGGGGCTCCTTTGATGGGTCAGCTGGCGGGGAACATGGATTTGGCAAGGATCGCCTCGGCGATGCCGCCGACGCCCACGGCCTTGGCCACATGCACGTGCTCGAGGTCTGCGACGCGGTCGATCAGCGCAGGTTCGGACCCGCCCACGGCCACGGCTGGCAGCCCCATGGCCAGCATCGACAAATCGTTCAGAGTGTCGCCGGCGACAAGAACCTTGTCGTTGGGCACACCCAGATGCGCCAGCAGGCGCAGCAGCGACGGGCCCTTGCTGACATCCTTGGGCAGCACATCCAGAAAGCGGTTGTCCGAGGTCAGCACATCCAGCCCAAGGTCCGAGATGCGGTCCAGAACGCCGGCGTCAAACTGATCCGGGTCCATGTCATAGCTGACCCGGTGGCGAAAACCGGTCGATTGCAGGCGCAGACCGGGCGCGCCATGCAGCATCGCCTGCACGCGGCCTCCGGCATTGCCCCAGGCCTCGGCGATCTCGGCCTCGAGCTCGGCGATCGGGGTCAGGGTATGATCGGCACCCACCGATGCAATCGTCGTGCCCACATCTGCCACGGCAAAGTCGGGGCGCGGCACGCCCTGTTTGCGCGTCAGGTTCGAGACAAACCCCGGGTCCCTGCCCGTCACGAATATCAGGCCGACCCGGTCCCGATGCGCCTCGATCCAGCGATAGAACTGCTTGCGCTCGGCCTCGCTGCCACCAAGGAAGGTGCCGTCGAGGTCGGTGGCAAGGACAAAGTCCTTGTCTTTTATCTGGTCAGAAATCCGGGCGGGGGTGGTCGGGAAGCTTTCGCGGCGGGTCATGGGGTCCTTTCGGCAAGTGTTGCGAGAACGTGATCGGTGGATGGATGGCTCAGCTCAAGATCCATCGAATTGGGTTCGGCGCGCACCGGGCGCGCCCAGAGGGTGGCAAAGCCGTCGCGCAGCTCCACCCCGTCATGCAGGATGGCGCGAACGGTCTCGCAGATCGGCATGTCGACCTTGAGGCGACGCGCCAGATCCGTGACCGAGCGCGCATTCATCTCGCCTTCGACGACAACGGGCCGGCCATCAAAGCACGCATCGCGCGCGCGACCTTCTCCCAGCTGGAAACCCAGCGACATGTTGCGCGATGTCGGGCTGGAACAGGTCAGGCACAGATCGCCGATACCGGACAGACCCGTGACCGTTTCCCGCCGGCCTCCCAGCGCTTCGGCCAGCGCTTTCATCTCGTCAAGGCCGCGTGTGATCAGGGCGGCGCGCGTGTTCTCGGCAAAGCCGGCGCCGGTCATCATGCCACAGGCAATGGCGATGACGTTCTTGGCCGCCCCGCCTATTTCCACGCCCACCAGATCGTCCGACACATAGGTGCGCAGCCCACCCGCCGTCAGCGAAAGCGCAAATCGCGCCGCTGGGCTGTTTTCGGGCGACAGCCGGTCGGCGTATGTAAAAGGAAAGGCGGCGGTTGCCGCAGTGGGATGGCCAAGCGCCAGTTCGCGCGCAAAGGTGGGTCCGGACACGCAGCCAATCGGGTGGCCGGGCATTTCCTCTTCGGCGACCTGTGTCATCAGCAGGCCGGTTTCGTCCTCGATCCCCTTGGCGCAAATCGCGATGGGTATGCCAGCAGGCGCAAATTCCGCCACCTGGCGCGCGACGGTGCGGACCGACCTGGACGGCACGACGATCATCGCCGCGTCCACGTCCGCAAGCGCTCCGGCAAGGACATGCGTGGCGCGCAGGTCTTTGGGCAGGCTCACATCCGGCAGATTGGCCGCGTTCGTGTGGCTGCGGTTGATTTCATTCACGACGGTTTCGTTCCGCGCCCAGATACGCGTGTCGATGCCCGCACGCGCCAGCGTCACCGCCAGCGCGGTGCCCCATGATCCCGCACCAATCACCGCGACGCGGTCAAAACAGGTGCCAGCGGTTTTTCGGGAATCGGATTGGGTAGTTTCGGCCATACGGTGTCGCCTTTGCGGTGTCTGAAGCCCGGTGTGTACCGTGATTATGCCTGCAAAACACGCAAGACAGGCGCTTTGTTCCCCGCGCAGGCGCAGAAAATTGCTGCAACTGCAAAAAGATCGGAACCCGGGGCACGCCAATCGCGTAAGATTTTCATAAATGCACACGGGGATTTCCCGCCGCATACCACCTGCTGCCGCCTGTGATTTGTGGGATCGAAACCTTTGGGGTGCATCACATCTGCATGGACGCGACGCATGGTATCGGCGCGGCCCCACGAAGGAGAAACCAAGCAATGTCGATCAAGGTGCGCACCGCTATTTTTCCAGTCGCCGGCATGGGAACCCGCTTTTTGCCCGCTACCAAGGCCACGCCGAAAGAGCTGTTGCCGGTGATCGACACGCCCCTGATCCAATACGCCATAGACGAAGCGCGCGACGCCGGGATCGAGCGCATGATCTTTGTCAGCCACCCCGAAAAGGCAGCCATCGAACGGCATGTGATGGACAATGCGGCGCTGCGGGCGGATCTGGCTGCCAAGGGCAAGCGTGCTCTTGCCGACGGGCTGAAAGAGGCATGTTTGTGCCCCAAGGCTGACGATGTCGTCTTTACGATGCAGGACGCGCCCAAGGGACTGGGCCATGCCGTGCTGTGCGCGCGGGATCACGTCCTGCCCGGGCCGGTTGCCGTTCTGCTGCCGGACGATCTGATCCTTGGCCGCGGCTGCATCGGCGAGATGGTCGAAAGCTATGCCGCGGCGGGCGCGGGTCACATGGTTGCCACCATGGACGTGGCCCGCGGGGACACCAAAAGCTATGGTATTCTCGACGTTGCGCAACGAGATGGAAACCTGCTGCGGGCACGCGGCATGGTCGAAAAGCCTGATCCGGCGGACGCCCCCAGCCGCAGCGCGGTAGTGGGGCGTTATGTTCTGGACCCCGCGATCTTTGACGCTCTGGCAACACAGACCGCAGGAGCGGGCGGCGAAATTCAGCTGACGGACGCAATTGCGCGCGGTGTCGCCGACGTGGGCCTTGCCGGATTCCGGTTTTCGGGCACGCGATTTGACTGCGGATCAAAGGCAGGCATGCTGCGCGCAACGCTGCATCTGGCGATGCAGGATCCCGAGCTTGCCGACGTTGTGTCAGACCATCTGCGCGCTGCCGCGATGGATCAGGCCGCCTAACCCTTGGCGCCCTGCCCCCGGGCATAGACGTCTTCGAACCGGATGATGTCATCCTCGCCAAGGTAGGCCCCTGTTTGCACTTCGATCAGGACCATGGGCACCTTGCCCGGATTTTTCATCCGGTGCTTGGCACCCAGCGGGATATAGACAGACTCGTTTTCCGTCACGAGGCGGGTCGTGTCGCCAATAGTCACCTCAGCGGTGCCCGCTACCACGATCCAGTGTTCCGAGCGGTGATGGTGGCTTTGCAGGCTGAGCGCCGCGCCGGGTTTCACCACGATGCGCTTGACCTGGAACCGGTCGCCCAGCGCCAGCGTCTCGAAATGGCCCCAGGGGCGGTGATCCATGGCAAAGTGTTCGGCCTGCCGCGTACCCTTGGCCTTGAGCGCGGTGACAGCATCCTTCACCTCTTGCGCGCGGGCCGGATCGGCCACCAGAACCGCGTCGGGCATCGCAACCACAAGCAGGTCGGACACCCCTATGGCGACCAGCTCCTGGTCGGCGGATTCGGCGCGCAGCAGCGCATTGCGGCAATCGATTTGAGTGACCTCGCCCGAAGACGACACGCCATTTGCATCAGGGCCCATTTCGCGCGCGACAGCCTCCCAGCTGCCCAGATCGCTCCAGCCCGCGGCAAAGGGCACAACGGACAAGGCCGCAGCCTTTTCCATCACCGCATAGTCGATCGATATGTCATCGGCCCCGGCCCACGCTTCGGGCGCAAGCCTAAGGAACCCAAGATCGGCCTCTGCGCCGTCAACCGCCGCGCGCACAGGTGCAATCAGCGAGGGCGCGTGTTCCTCGAATGCGGCCAGCATGTCGCGCGCGGCAAACAGGAAGATGCCCGCGTTCCACAGGAATGTTCCCGCCTCCAGCATCTGCTCGGCGCGCGCCAGATCCGGCTTTTCAACGAACCGCGACAACGGCACGGGCGCGCCATCCGACCCCGGCGCAGCCGCCAGCTCGAGATAACCATAGCCGGTTTCGGGTCGGTCGGGGGTGATGCCGAACGTGACCATGCGCCCGGCCTCGACCGCCGCAAGGCCGGCGGTGACCGCGCGCTCAAATGCGGCAGTATCGGGGATGACGTGATCCGAAGGCGCGACCAGCAGAACCGCGTCAGGGTCTGACTGCAATGCAGCCAGTGTTGCGGCCAGCACGGCGGGCGCTGTGTTGCGCCCTTCGGGTTCGATCAGAACCGGGCCAGGATCAACACCCGCGGCCAGCAATTGTTCGGTCACGACAAAGCGGAAATCGGAATGCGTCAGCACCATCGGCGCGCCGAACCGCGCGCCCGACAGGCGCAGCGCCGCGCTTTGAAACAGCGACAGGTCGCCCATCAGCTGCGCAAATTGCTTGGGGTAGCCCTTGCGCGACACGGGCCAAAGACGGGTGCCCGAACCACCGCACAGAATGACAGGTTGAATTTGCGCCATGACCACTGCGCCCTTGATTGTACACACGGTCCAGTAACACGCATCGAGGTGTCCAAGAAGTGGCAACGCCGTGGAGATGCCATGACATTGTGCCGATCCCGGCGCGATTTCGCCGCCTCGCCACTTGCTCAGGCGGCCCAGATGTGATGAGACGCATCGACGTCCAAAATTTTCAGAGGACCTGAGTTTTGCATAAGACCATTGCCCACGGGATCGTCGGGAGCCCGTTCGTGCAGGAGCTTGACCTGCCTACCGCCATCCAGCTTCAGCGCACCGAGGGCAAACTGCCCGGGATGTTGTCCTTTGCAGAACGCGGCATGCTGTATGCTCTTGCCTCGCAGAAATGGCGCGGCGACGGAGCGATCATCGACGGCGGCAGTTTCTTTGGCTCGTCCTTGGTGGCCACGGCGATGGGCATGAATGCGAACCCCGCGACGGCCGGTCTTGATTTGGGCAAGTTCAACGAAGGCAAGCCGCTGCACGGGTACGAGCTGGGCTTTTTGCCCGCGCCCGAAGGCCAGACCGAGAACCTGGATCGCGAATTTGGCGGCGTGCCCTACCGGCTGGGTGACAGCTTCGTGCCGATCCTCGAGGACAACGTCAGCGCCTACGCCGACAAGATCAGCCTGCACATTGGCGATCTGAACAATGAAAAGTGGGATGGCAGCGACATCGAGATCGCGTTCATCGACGTGTGCAAAACGGCGCAGCTGAACCGGCACGTGTCGTCGCAATTCTATCCGGCGATGATCGGCGGCAATTCGATCCTGATCAATCAGGACTTCTTCTTTGACCGCCTGCCCTGGGTGAAGGTCACCATGGGGTACCTCAAGGATTACTACCGCTGGGAAGGCCAGGTCTTTACCTCGTCGATCTACACCAGCCTCAAGGACGTGCCGCAGGACGTGGCGGATTACGATCCCTATCACGAGGCCACGGCGGAAGAGTGCCTTGCCTATCACGATGCGGTCGAATTCCCCGGGATCGATCGCAAGTGGCAGTATTTCCTGGCGCTGTCGCGCGCCTACCTGCTGGCGCTGAAGCACCGCAAGGACGACGCGCTTGATACGCTGAAAGAGGTCGCCGTGACGTTCGAGGATATCCTCGAGGACACCGACAATCCGCGCGGGAACCAGTTCCGCATGGATCGCGCGGTGCGCCAGATCTCGAACGGCAACATCTTCAAGGTCTCCTGAGGTCGCACCATGGTCGCGTCCGGCATCACGTACGAACGGCTGGGCGAAGAGATCATTGGCAGCCCCCTTCTGTCAGATCTGGGGGTCGCCGGTTTTCAGCTGACCGACGAAGAGCGCAACGCCCCCGGGATGGTGTCGCCCGAGGAACGCAGCCTGCTGGTCACGTTGATGCAGCAGCGGTATCGCGGCAATGGAGCGGTGATCGACGGCGGCAGCTTTTTCGGTTCGTCGCTGGTGGCGGCCGCCAGTGGCTTGAAACGAAACCCCGGCTTTGCCGATATGTCCTTTGGGCATCTGCCCGACGCCCGCCCGATCCACGCTTACGAGCTGGGCTTTCTGCCCGCTCCAAAAAGCGACAAGATCGACCCCCATCGCGTGTTCAGCGGCATTCCCTACCGGTTGGGCGACAGTTTTGTGCACGTGCTGGAAGAGGCCGCAGCGCCGCATATGGACGTGGTCAGCCTGCACATCGGCGATC
>JAHDCH010000194.1 GCA_020629995.1 Pseudaestuariivita sp.
GTCTATGTTGTGACAGCGCTGGCACGCAGGCTGAAAGATCCGCGCATCAACAGCCAGACCGTGTCCGAGATATTTGCAAAACCGCTGGATTTGCGACAGCTTGCCCAAAGACTGGCAGATGATCTGTCGCCGACGCGCCGAGGCCCCGAATGAGATTGCTGATTGCAGATGACCACGACCTTGTCCGCGACACGCTGGCCGCGTTCCTGTCGCGCGAAGAGGATATCGACGTGACCACCGCGTCCGATCTGGATGAGGCGGTCAAGATCATCGACACGGACCGCCCGTTTGATCTGGTGCTGCTGGATTATTCGATGCCGGGCATGGACGGGCTGAAGGGGCTTGAGACGGTGATCAACACCGGCCCGTCACGGCCCGTTGCGATCATGTCGGGCACCGCGCCCAAGGCTGTCGCGCAAGAGGCGCTGGATGCCGGGGCCATAGGATTTTTGCCCAAGACGATGGCGGCGGCGTCCATGGTCAACGCCGTGCGGTTCATGGCGGCGGGCGAGACTTTTGTGCCCGTCAAGTTCATGACGGCCGAAGACCCCGAAGAGACGAACCCGCTGGCCAAGGGCCTGTCCCCGCGAGAGCTGGAGGTGCTGAGCGGGCTGTGCCGGGGTCTGGCCAACAAGGAAATCGCGCGCGAGCTGGATTTGCAGGAGGTCACGATCAAGCTGCACGTCAAGACGCTGTGCCGCAAGCTTGAGGCCAAGAACCGCACGCATGCCGCGATGATCGCGAAAGAGGCCGGTCTGTTCTGACCGGCCCCTTTGCTGACCCGTGCGTCCGGCGTCCCTCCGGCGCGGCACGGGTGAGGGATGCACGAACGCGGGCTAGAACACGATCGCGTCGGCCACGTCCTGCACAAAGGCATCGCCCAGCTCCTGGTGATCGACCAGTTCGATGGTCAGCCCGTCCAGGGTCAGGCTCAGCACGCCCGGTTCGGTCCAGACGGCGTTTTCGGCCATCCATTCCGTCGCGGTCTGACCATTGGCCAGAGGGTCGAGGCCGCGCAGGTGCAGAACGTCGCCGTCAAAGTCGACGATCCGGTCGGTGCCGCCATCCAGGTCGCCCGAGCGGAAGATGAACACGTCCGCGCCTTCGCCGCCGCTGAGCATGTCATTGCCTTCGCCGCCATAGATGCGGTCGCGGCCCGCGCCGCCGGCGATGATGTCGTTGCCGGTGTGGCCGTTGATATAGTCATTGCCATCGCCGCCAAAGGCGATGTCGTTGCCGGTGCCGGTGCGGATCCGGTCATCGCCGTCGCCGCCCTGAACCATATCGTTGCCAAAGCCCGCATCGATGATGTCGTTGCCGGCATCCCCGGACAGCATGTCGTCGCCCGGTCCACCGCGGAGGGAATCCGCGCCAAGGCCGCCGCTCATCTGATCATTGCCGGTGCCGCCAAACATCAGGTCGGCACCGGCGCCGCCCATCAGTTCGTCATGCTGGCCGCCGCCCTGAAGCAGGTCGTCGCCATCGCCGGCCGCCAGCACATCGTCACCCGACCCGCCGTGCAGCGTGTCGTCGCCGATGCCGCCGCTGAGCGTGTCGTGGCCTGCCGATCCCGAAAGGAAATCGTTGCCCGCGCCGCCCGACAGGACGTCGTCATCGGCGGGCAGCAGGTTGCCGTACATGTCATAGCGCAGCCCGTTGGCGTCGTAGATCGAGATACCGCTGCCCACGTAATCCGGACCGGCACCACCATACAGCGCATCGTCCTGGGCGCCGCCGCTCAGGCTGTCACCCAGCGAGCCACCGATCAGCAGGTCATAGCCGACCCCGCCTTCGAGAGTGTCGCGGCCTCCGTTGCCAGTCAGCTCGTCATCGTAGCTGTTGATCCCGTCGGGCGACAACACCAGCGAAGGCGCTTCGATCAGTACCAGCGCGCCGGGGTCCACTTCCGAGAACGGGCCTTGCGAGCGGGGGTCAAACGCACCATCGTTCGAAAACGCACGGGGCGTGTCGGCCATCAGCACCAGCGTGACGGCGCCCGTGTCCGGATCGGTATCGACCCGGTAGATGCCACCCGACGACGGCGTGCTGTCGTCCATGTCGTGGTCGCCGCTGTTGCCGCCCACGTACAGCGTGCCGTCCCGGTCGACCATGGCCGCGCCAAAGGTGATCCGCGGCGCGCCGTCGTGGTAGACGCCGTCGATGACCGTGCCGGCGATATCGACAGCGGTGAACACCGGCTCGCCCCCGTTTTCGACGCCCGAGATGTCAACGGTGAACACCTGCGCGGTGCCGCCTTCCTGGGCGGCGCTGACAACACCGTGGAACACCTGCGCTTCGGCATCAAACGCCAGGTCCCAGACGCGGTCGGTCACCAGCGCCTTGTCGAACTTGAACGTCTGCGCGACGGGGTTGCCGTCGGCGTCCAGCTGATCGACATCGATCATCGTGATCCGGTCCATCGACGAATGGAACACCCACAGGTTGCCGCTGTCGTCAAAGTCACCGGTCCATGCGCGATACGGGCTTTCGCCGACAACATATGAGTTGCCTTGCGCGTCCAGCATCACGATGTCGCGTTGCGACACCGTGTTGCCCTGGCTGTCGACACCGTCCCGCACGGCGATGCCGTAGAACAGGTCGTCTTCCTGGTTGAAGCCGATCGCGTTGACCACGACCGAACCATCGGTGCCCAGCTGGGCATAGGCTTCGGTTTCCAGATCATAGGCATACATGGTGCCGTCGATGATCTGGTAGATGTTGGTCTGGCCTGCGGCCACGGCACGGACCTGCTGGACCTCGCCGTTCAGGGTGACCTCGCGGTCATACGACAGGATCGGGCCATCGTCGTGGATCACCGGCCCGCCTTCGACAACCGTATCAAGGCTGCGGAACGTCAGAACGCCCGGCCCGCCGGTGCCGGTCAGCGTGAGCTGATGCGACTCGAACGCGCCCGATGTCGTGTCAAAGCGGTCGATCACCTCGCCGTTCCAGATCACCTCGACCTGGCCCGACAGGGTGCCGCCGGACACGTTCGCCGCCAGGTCGAAGGACAGCGTGTAGCTGCTGCCGGCCAGTGTCTCGATGGTCTGGCTCAGCTCTTGCATGCCGTCGCCGGTGTCTTGCACCGTCCAGGCGTCCGACTGGCCATATTGCGCAAAGGTCAGCGCATCGGCCACGTCTTCGAGAAGGGTGACGCCCGGAGCGTCACCGACCAGAAGGTCGTCGCCCGCGCCGCCGCTGAGGGTATCGTCACCGGCGAACCCGGTGATGGTGAGGGAAGGGCCCGACCCGAAAATCAGGTCGTGAAATTGGGTGCCCAAGAGGGATTGGGTCATGGTGGGGGTCCAGTCTTGGTTGAAGGGCGTGCGAAGCGCACGAAGGAGAGGAGCGGCCGTTACCAGCCGATCCCATTGTAGCCGTCACGCGCGGGGCGCTCGGGCGTCATCCGAACGAGGTCGATCACCTCGCAATCGGCTGACAAAGCCGCGTCGGTGTAGGTGCGGTTGCGCTGGGTGACGATCAGCGCATCGGCGCCTTCGGTCACGTCCTCGACGCGGGCGCGCAGCAGAGCGGGAAGCTCGGGCGCCAGCGCGCGAAGCCCGGGCGAGCCGTGCTGCACATAGGCCAGCTGGCCCTCCAGCGGTGTGTCAGGCGTGATCGCGGGGTCATGGATCGCCACTTCGACGCCTTCGGCGCGCAGGGCAGCGATCACCTCGAGGATGGGGCTTTCGCGCAGGTCATCGGTGCCCGGTTTGAAGGCGAGGCCCAGAACGCCCACGCGTTTCGCGCCGGTCATCCGCACCATGGTGATCGCCTCGGCGATGTGGCTGTCGTTGGACCGGCCCAGGTTCTGGATCAGCGGCAGGTCAAGGCCCAGCCCGTCGGCGATATGCGCCACCGCGCGCACCTCTTTGGGCAGGCACGACCCGCCATAGGCAAACCCGGGTTTGAGATAGTAGGGCGACAGGTTCAGCTTGGTGTCCTGCACAAAGACATCCATCACCTCGTGGCTGTCCACGCCCAGCGGTTTGCACAAACGCCCGACCTCGTTGGCAAAGGTCACCTTGGTGGCGTGCCAGACGTTGTCGACATATTTCACCATCTCGGCGGTTTCGATCGAGGTGATGATCGGGCTTTGGTCGACGGGGTCATAGATCCGCGCGACGATGTTGGCGGACCGCTCGCAGGTCGCACCGATCACCGTCTTGGGCGGAGCGTGGAAGTCTTCGACCGCCACGCCTTCGCGCAGGAATTCGGGGTTGAAGACCACGCCAAAACCGTTGCCCAGTTCCTTGCCCGAGACACGTTCGATGATCGGCGTCATGATCTTCATCGTGGTGCCGGGGGGGATCGAACAGCGCATCACAATGGTGTGAAAGGTCCGCTTGCGCGCGATGCCCATCCCGATCGACCGGGCGGCTGCCTCGATATAGCTGTAGTCACAGCCGCCATCCGCAGCGGTCGGGGTGCCGACGCTGACAAAGGTCACGTCCGTCGCACGCACGGCCTGGGTCAGATCATCGGTGGTTGTCACAAGGCCCTCGGAAACCCCTTGAGAGAGGAGGTCGCCGAGGCCTTCTTCGTGGATCGGAGAGAGACCGGCTCCGATCTGCGTTATCTTGGTCTGGTCGAGGTCAACGCCGATGACCTTGTGACCCAGGCTTGACAGGCAGGCAGTTGACACCGCGCCGACATAGCCGAGACCCACGATGCTGATGCTGGGCTTTTCTTCGTGTACGCGCAGTGCAACCGGTGTTGCCGTGCGCAGGGAAAACGGTGTCATATCCATCATCGTCCTGGCTCCTATCTGGACGGTTTGAGTTGTTGACACCTGTCTAAGTGACTGGTTTTCCCTTTTGTTTTGTTGGAAAGGCTAGGGTGATCGGCAAAGGGTGCAGTGCGCTATCCTTTGGTATCGCAAGATGTGCGCGAAAGGGCGCGGCCCAGGTTTGGCTAGTTGTCCTGCGTGGCGGGCTGCGCAGGACAGCCATTGTGCCGGCGCCACATCTGCGGGTCATGGCCATCGGGAACCGACGCGCAAGGATCTGCGGCATACCCGCGCAAAACCTGATAGCGCAGGATTTGCTCTTGGCTCAGAACCGCCCGGGTCTCCAGATGCCTGGCAAGGTGCTGCAGGCGCAGATGGCCGCGCGCTGCAGCCGCGTGGCGCACCAGCCGCGACAGCTGGTCCGGCGTGACATCGCCACCGCGAAAGGCCCGGTCCAGCGCACGTTCGGCCGCGATCATCTGCGCGCCTGCGGCTTTTGCATCGGCCTGCATTGCGCCAAAGATTTGAGTGACCTGCGCAATTTGATCGCCAGACAGCTGCAACTGTTCAGCCAGCTCAAGCACATGTGTCGGGCCGGGGTACCCGTTCAGCTCGGCCGCGAGGGCCAGACCCCACCCGCGGCCGGCCTCAAGTTCGGCGATGTCCTGGCTGGACAGCGCCGCGATGTCGCGGGTCTGAAGCCCGGCATAAGGCTGATGCGGGTTTTCCGGCAGGGCGGGTGCGGGAAGAAGGACAGCGGCAAGGCACAGGGCGGGTGAAATGCGCATGGGACA